>JAAHHL010000903.1 GCA_010672185.1 Caldora sp. SIO3E6
TCCCCCTAACCCCCTTCCGGTGCAAGGGAAGGGGGAAAGACTCCCCTCTCCTACCAGGAGAGGGGTTGGGGGAGAGGTTTTACAAGTAATTGTGCCTAACTACTTAGAGCTTCAGAAGAGATATGACTGATGACGCCAGACAATATGCACCAGCAACAGAACGCAACCGCGAACCTATCTTAGAAGTGCTACAGCAAGTTCTGCCGAACAATTGTACGGTATTGGAGGTAGCTAGTGGTACTGGTGAACATGGGGTCTTTTTTGCACCCCGTCTGGGTAACCGTAAATGGTTGCCTTCGGAACCTAATCCTCTATTACTTGCCAGTATCGAAGCTTGGCGTATCCATCAACCGGCGGAGAATCTATATCCACCTCTTGAGTTAGATGTTTATGACTCGGTTTGGCCTGTAGAAACCAAAGTATCCCCAAAATGGCTGCAAGGTTTGGATTTTGATACCTTCCCCCTGGCTGCTGTGGTGAATATCAATATGATTCATATTGCACCTTGGTTAGCTTGTTTGGGACTGATAGCGGGAACTAGTCGTATCCTGCCATCTGGAGGAATTCTCTATCTATATGGACCATTTAAACTCGATGGCAAGCATACAACACCAAGTAATGCTGCCTTTGATACAACTTTGCGGAGTAAAAACCCCAAGTGGGGAGTACGAGATCTTAATGATGTGGTAGAAGCAGCTAGAGCCAGGGGTCTAAGTTTGTTAGGGACTTACCAGATGCCAGCCAACAATCTTTCAGTAGTGTTTCAACGCCAGTGAGGGGTGAACGAAATTTTGCGTGGGATTTCCATTTCTATTCTCCGCGTCCCCGCGTCCGGTGCGTCTCCGCTTGTGGCCGGGAATAGCTGGCTTATGCAAGGAATTCTCCTACAAAGAAGAATCCCATGTCCTTTGGTTCTAAGGTTGGTGATTATTCCGAAGAATCATTTGGCTTTTCATCTTGGGGTGGCTTTTGACGCCAAGGAACTGAGTCACAATAATTTTTCTCTAATTCCATTCTTTGCTCCATCTGACGCAAAAAATAACCAGTCATCATAGCTGAAGCCAGCAATCCAGCTAAATTTTCCCGGTTAGTGCAAATTTGCACACTGAAATTTTCTGAAGGAAGCATCCCTACCATACTCAAAACGTTCTGAGAAATAATCTGTTGAATCTCAGGACTGGCGGATTTAGCAACTCGCGACAAGACATCGGGGGATTGATTTTTGAGATATTTCAGAAGTTGGTTAACTATCTCATCATCAGACTGGGAACCGAAGAAGTTAGGGTTAAATGCCATTAGGGCTCCAAGTGTTGACCTACTTAGCTCTACTGTGACATACTCCCACACTTACTTTTTAGGGTAAATGTAGGCTTCTCAGCGACTCCCGGTCACCCGTCGGACATTAACTGAGCTTTATTAACGACACGGGATGCCCCACCGCACCGAAAAAAAGTTTTTTGCTTGCAGTCTTTGAGAGACTTACACTCGCTAGGTTTGACGTGGTTTTCGCTACCCAACTTGTTGCCACTTATGCAGGCTTTCCGGTTCAAGGAGTCTTAACAGGCCACCACCGTGGGGATTCCAACCAATCGCATTCTAACATATCCACAAAGTAGACGCGACCGACGCGGAGACGCGGGGACGCGGGGACGCGGGGACGCGGAGACACGGAGACGCGGGGACGCGGGGACGCGGGGACGCGGGGACGCGGAGACACGGAGACGCGGGGACGCGGAGAAGTTTTTATCATAAGTGATTAGGCTGGGGGTGAACGAAATTTTGGGTGGGATTTCCTAGCTAAGTATCCAAAAATTATCAGTTCTCTCTTCTTACTCAGCTCCCCAACTCCTCCGCTCCTCCGCTCCTCCGCTCCTTCGCTCCTTCGCTCCCCACCCTTTTTTTCGCTCACCCTTAGGCTGGACATGATCTGAGCTGAAATAACCTTTTCTTTCAAGGTTGGGAGCCGGTTGTTGGTGTGGTTAGCAGTTGATCTAGCTCAAAGTGTTGATGAAATTTTTCTGTAACATTTAACCAGTAGGAACGACCATCAGTTTGTCGGCGTCTTCTTACGAATCCCAGATCGATTAGTTCATGGATGTGTTGATAAGCACCACTGCCCCGTAGATTGATTAAGTCAGTTTGAGCAACTGGCTCTTTAAGAGCGATCGCGGCAAGAGTTCTCAGAGCTCCTGTACCGAGTTCCGGGGGAACTAAGCTTTGTATGAGTTTCTCAAAAGACGACCTTAACTGCAAGCTATAACCAGCGGGAGTTTCCACTACTTCTAGGGCACTGTCCCGATGCCCATAGTCTGACATCAGCTCAATCAAGGCATCTTCAACTTGTTCGCGATCGCATTGAGCATGTTCACAAATTTCTGCTAGGGGGAGAGGTTTTCCCTTCAGGTAGAGAATTGCTTCTATCTGGGTGGCTAAACGAGGCATGTTACCAATTTTTATTTTTAACAACTTCTCCTCATGGGGAGTTTCTGACTGACACTTTGCGCCTTAATTGGCACTAGTGCAGCGGGCATGAAAATAACTCACCAGTATGAAATCAGTAGAATCTTTAATCCATAAGCATTTTGAATTTTGCATTTTGAATTCCGCGCAGCGGTACTAGAGGTATTCTCGTAATTTTTAATATAAAACAGTGATTGTTTATACATCAAATATAGTAATTGATACAATTCTTTAACTCTATGTTATTACTAGTAGTTTTTGGTTACTCAAGTCTGTAATATGGCATATTTAGGGTGCAAAATATAGGTAAAGGTTTTTGCTCTGCTAAACATCGGGTGGTTTTTAAATTATCAATGGCTCATTACCAATATCAAGTCGGTGGCAGTTTAACTAGTGATGATCCTAGCTATGTCGAGCGACAGGCTGACTCTCAACTCTATGAAGCTCTCAAAGCTGGGGAATTTTGCTATGTCCTCAATTCCCGGCAAATGGGCAAGTCATCCTTGCTGGTTAGAGCCAAGCATCGTTTACAAGCAGAAGGCTTTCAATGCACCACTATTGATATGACTAATATTGGTAGCGAAAATATTACCCCGACACAATGGTATAAGGGCATTGTTACCGAGTTATGGTTGGGCTTCAATCTTTTAGGTAAATTCAATTTGAAAGCTTGGTGGAAAGAACAAGAAGAGCTTTCTTTGACTCAGCGCTTTAGTCAGTTTATTGCTGAAGTGCTGCTTGTGCAATTTAAAGAAGAAAAGATTGTTATTTTTATTGATGAGATTGATAGTATTCTTAATTTGTCTTTTCCTGTAGATGATTTTTTTGCTCTCATTCGCTTTTTTTATAACCACAGAGCAATCAATCCAGAATTCCAGCGCATCACTTTTGCCATCTTTGGGGTAGCAACACCATCAGATTTAATTCGAGATAAAATTCGTACTCCGTTTAATATCGGTAAAGCGATAGAACTGCACGGCTTTACCTTGGAAGATAAAATTGAGTCATTAGCTCAAGGATTAGCAGTTAAAGAAGGTGATACCCAGGTAGTACTCCAAGAAATTTTGGCTTGGACAGGAGGACAGCCGTTTTTAACTCAAAAACTTTGCCAGCTAGTATTAGCAGCCCAGCATTCAGTGCCTAAAACTTCCGATGCTCCCTTAATGGCTTCTGT
>JAAHHL010000904.1 GCA_010672185.1 Caldora sp. SIO3E6
TACCCAGGGATTTCCCATGAAGGTGCAAGGAAATTGAGCCCATCAATACAAAAACCTTGCACTTTTTGAGGGGGGAAATGCTTGAAATCACTGTCTGGCATAGCTTTCACACTTATACAGCAAGCCCTATATAATATAGTTGCGATGAGTTGGCCAAAATCATCAGTATGCCTATATCAGATGTGACCGTTGAGGAAGTAATTACCCTAGTACAACAATTATCTTTAGAGGGAAAGAAAACAGTATTTGAGGTAATCCAGAAAGAATTACTGGAACAGGACAATCCTTGGCTAAAATTAGTTAGCAAATACCAAGACGATCCACACTTTGATGAAATGTTAGCTGATGACGAAGCTGCTAAGTCTTACTATCAGGACAATCAGGTTAACTTGACACAAGACGAGGATATATTGGAAGAGATATGGTTATTGGCAGCTTCACGGAATTCTGTGTTCGATGATCTTCACGCTCAAGAGGAGGATATTTACTCATTAAGTGACGGCAAGCCATTCCATGACTAAATATAAGATAGTTTAGGTGATCGCGAAAAATCCCAGATCCCCGACTTCTTCTATCGGTTTTTTCAAGTTAATCACAGATCTTAAATCGAGAAGTCGGGGATCTTGTAGTCTCTGCGATCGCAGCAACCCTTTCTGGAGTATGCTCAAGAAATCAATTTTTTCTCAATTACTATATATGTGTGCATATTTTTCCATTGTAAAATAATAGTAGAAAATCAAAAGAAAGTCAACCTAGAGAATTAAGAATTAAGAATTAAGAATGTAGAATTAGAACAAATTCCCGCAAATTTTGTAGGGGCGGGTTTAGGGACATCTTAACGCATTTGAGGATAATTTGGATACAAAACCCGCCCTGCCGTTAACGCATTTGGCGATAACTTTGGTATAAAATCTGCCCTGTGGATAACCTAGGTAATGCGATCGCTTCATTGATATTTTGGGGAAGGATTTGGGTTGAACGGGGGATGCTGACAGGGCGGGTTTTGATTGGAATATTTGGGTAATATGGGGGAGATTGTCCCTAAACCCGCCCCTACAAATACCCTACAACGGCATGATAGATGACCCGACAATTGGTCAATTGTGTAATCGGTAATTGTGTGATGGGTTATGTGTGCGATCGCTTATTAATAATATGGGGAATGATTTGGTTTAACTGGGGGATGCTGACAGGGCGGGTTTTGATGGGAATTTTCGGGTAATAGGGGTGAGATTGTCCCTAAACCTGCCCCTACAAAATTTACTGCATTTTATCCCAATTCCTAATTCTACATTCTACATTCTTAATTCTCCAACCTGCCCCTACAACTGTTGATATGTGGTATTATATTTGTACAAAGAATTACAATATGATTACGGTAGTTGCGAGAGGATGTGGATTAAGAACGGCGCTGTTGCTAGTAGGGTAATCTCAAAAGCAGCAATTACCCACCAGCGAATTACTTGGTCATTCATTAGTATATTCTCTCCTACTGGAAAATCTCTAAAGTTTGCTCACCAATTGGTGTTGAGACTTCTAAACCTCCTAGCGTGACAACTACTGCCCATCGGACTGTAACCAGAAAGGGCAATTATTCATACTATGTATACTACATACATGGTTACAGGTAGATGTTCAGAACGATAGCTGTGAAGAACTTGTAAGAAACTGGTAAAAATACAGTAAATCTCTTTCTGTAGGGGCGCACCGACGTGCGCCCTCAACCGATGTGTCCCCTCGACGGACACTGGCAGGATGCCAGTTCCACAGTAGATGTATTATTTGACAAATGGCTCAGGCGAGATTTGAACTTGCGACCTTGGGCTTATGAGTCCCCTCTCACGGCGAGGTCAATTTGCTAAAAACTTTGGCACACAAGGGTTGTGACGAAATAGGCAGTATGAGTAAATATCCTTTTCTGAGCTGTTTTTACTCGAAAAGGATATGAAAAGGATATTTACTAATTTCAAGGCTAAGGTTCAGGCACTGGAACTTCACTGATAATTCCAGCGTAGCTAGACCATATAACTTGAGGGGAGTTCCCAACCCATTTGGCAACTAGAGCAACTGGGACTCCTTTCTCTAGGCAGGAGGTAATAAAGGTGTGCCGTGTTTTGTAAAAGGCACGATGTTTGATATTTTTCAGCCCTCCTAGGACTGTTTTCCATGCTCTATTAGAAAAATTGTGTTCATCTATTGATTTTCCTGTTTTAGAAGGAAAGACCAATAGATCGGGGCTATAGGGGACTGGTCGAAGGCTAGTTAGTAGTTCTTTGATTGCCTGATTTACAGGGAAGATTCTTGGCTGATGGGTTTTTGTGTCTTTGAGCTGTCCATCAACCAATGCTTCAGAAAATGTAATGAATGTTAGCTCCTCATCAATGTGACGCCATCGTAGTGCGACCGTTTCGCTTGGTCTTGCTCCGGTGAAGAATTGAAATTTTACAAATGGAGTGTAGAAGCTGTAGTGTGGGCTATTCTCAAAGGCTTTGATAATCGCATCCCTTTCTGCTTCGGTGAAAGGCTCAGGGAATGATTTTTTTACTTTTTTCTTGGGGGTATTCATGAGTGGGTTTTCCATTAGTAACCCTTGTTTTACAGCCCAACCGCACGCGGCTTTGAGTTGAACAAGCGTTCTCCTACTCACCTCTTGAGAATATTTTTTTGTCAACCAATTTTGGAACTTCCTTGCCTCGAATGCGGCTACAGGAAAAGAAGTTATTTTTCGGTAAACTCTCCGGAAGTCTGTGTTGAGCGTTGTTAAACTGACTTCTGGCTTCTTCGCTTCAACGTAAGCGTTCCAGATATCGACAAGGAGCGTTTTCTCTCTTTGTTGTTGAGGGGATTTATATTTACGAAGGGAGGGGTCGAAATTTTCGTACAGTAAATCTTTCTCTATTTCTGCTGCTTTAAGGATGGCAATTTTTCTGTTTTCTAGAGTGTCATCAAGGCCAAGGGATAAGTAGCGCTTTGTGCAAATGGAAAACCTAGGCAGTCGAAGTCGGAGGCGTCCCTTCACCGCCTCCACCGCCACAGTACCTTTTTTGTTCCGAGCCATGTTCTTTGGTATTGATTAGAACTTGATATAAAGCTTGCAAAGCAATGCCGCATTTCTTCATCTCATTGCCTTGCAAATTTGGTGCTTTGAAAATTTACCTGTGTTCAAAACGAGCAAACACAAGACAGAAGATAGACTGCTGACAAGAGTTTAGAGCAACCGCTGGAGACAATTCTGTAGAAAATCTATTAGAAGTAGCCATCATCGTAGTAGTAATCATAGGGATCTCTTCGCAAATCACCTTCCGGTTCCAGAACCGAAATATACTCATTCTTTGATTCATCTTTTGCTTGTTCTACTTTTTCTATTAGCAACGAGGCGTTTTCTACCTCATGTATTTGCGTGGAATTTTCAATGAATAGGCGCAGCGACACTAATAGTATTGACTTTTCGTTCTCTGAGAATTCGAGAGTGAAGGCTTTTTCAGGGCTTTTCATTTCAATTAGTTCGGAGTGAATTCAAAGCGGATTACCCACAGCAAAACAGTGGGTTCTATGTTGGGAAAGAACTTGTTTATAAACTCATCCTTTGACAACTCTGGATATCCTTCCAGTGCTACATCCGAAGCA
>JAAHHL010000905.1 GCA_010672185.1 Caldora sp. SIO3E6
TTTTAGGAGAACCGGGTTCCGGCAAGTCTATTTTCCTGCAATACTTGGCATTGAATTGGGCAAGGAGTCCCTTGGATAATGCGATTGAACTACCGATTCCCTTGTTAATTGAACTACGGACTTATAGCAAAAGGCAGAGGGCAGAAGGCAGAAGGCAGAAGGGAAGAGATTGACTGGTAAAGGTTTCAGCATTTTGCATTGTCCTAACCGCCTTGGCGACTGCTATATAATCGCGACCGGAATTCTGGAGAGTGCAAGGATCTGTTAGAATTCTTCCACAAGGGTAATGTTATCTGTCGCCTCAATCAGCATCAACTCCAGGAAAGGCTGCAAACTGGCAAAATATTGGTGATGTTCGATGGCTTGGATGAGGTATTTGATCCGACGCAACGGGAGCAGTTAATTACCGATATCCATCGCTTCACCAATGATTATCCGGAGGTGCGAGTAATTGTCACTTCTCGCATTATTGGCTACAAGCATCAACGGCTGCGGGATGCTCAATTTCGCCACTTCCTGCTGCAAGATTTGGATTCAGAGCAAATTGAGAATTTTATCTACCGTTGGCACGAGTTAACTTTTACCGATGAAGCCGATAAACTGAGAAAGCGAGAACGCTTACAACAGTCAATCGATACCTCAAAAGCGATCGCGGAATTAGCAGGAAATCCTCTACTGCTGACCATGATGGCGATCCTTAATCGTAATCAAGAATTACCCAGGGATAGACCGGAATTATATAACCAAGCTTCACGGGTTTTGCTGCATCAGTGGGATGTAGAACGGAAATTATTAGAAGACCCCAGAGTTGATCCAATCACTATTGATTATAAAGATAAGCAGGGGATGCTGCGTCAGATTGCCCATTTTATGCAAGCAGCAGACAAGGGTTTGGCAGGTAATCTGATTCAGGCAGATGATTTAGAGAAGATTCTGAGTGACTATTTGAAAACTATCGAAGTCAGTAACGCCAGAAAAGTTGCTCGGTTGCTGATTGAACAACTGCGGGGTCGCAATTTTATCTTATGCTTTCTGGGAGCTGATTCCTACGGCTTTGTTCATCGCACATTTTTAGAATACTTCTGTGCTTGGGAATTTGTCTGGCAGTTTCAACAGACGCAAACCCTGTCAATTGAGGAACTCAAAACGGAGGTGTTTGGCAAACATTGGCAGGATGAGTCTTGGCATGAAGTGCTACGGTTAATCGCCGGGATGATTGACCCTCGATTTACGGCTCAAGTTATCGAATATCTGATTAGCCAAGATGGTGAAGAAGAAAAATTTAGTAATATTTTTCTGGCAGCTGACTGTCTTGCAGAAGTGAGAAATCTATCGGGAATTTCGACAACAGCAACTAAACTCTTTGAGGAGCTCAAAGGTTTAACTAACTATGACCTCAATTATTATTACGTACCATTTGGCGAGGAAAATAAGTTAGTTCGCAATATTTGCCGCCAAGCGGTTGCAGCAGTGGTAAAGATTTGGCAAGATCATCCGGAAACCTTACCCCTGCTCAAACAATGGGCGTATTCTGGTAAAAATGAGTATTTGCGAAGGGCAGCAGTGCTAGAAATAGCCCGTGGCTGGAAAGATGACCCCAATACTTTACCTTGGCTCAAACAACAGGTGCAATCTCATGAAAGTTGGTTTGTACGATATGCAGCAGTGGAAGAAATAACCCGTCTTTGGAAAGACGAACCGGATACTTTACCTTGGCTCAAACAACTGGCACAATTTGATAACAGCGTTATTGCGCGAGGAACAGTAGTCCAAGAAATAGCTCATCTTTCCAACGATGAACCGGATACTTTACCTTGGCTCAAACAACGGGCACAATTTGATGACAATTGGCTGGTTCGACAAGCAGCAATGCAAGAAATAGTTGATGGCTGGAAACATGAATCGGATACTTTACCTTGGCTCAAACAGCGGGCACAATTTGACGACAATTGGTATGTGCGACAAACAGCAGTGGAAGAAATAGCTGATGGCTGGAAAGATGAATCGGATACTTTACCTTGGCTCAAACAATGGGCACAATTTGATGACAATTGGCTGGTTCGACAAACAGCAATGCAAGAAATAGCCCGTTGCTGGCAAGATGAACCCGATACTTTACCTTGGCTCAAACAACAATCACAATCTGATGAAAGTTTGTTGGTGCGAGCTACAGTAGTGCGAGAAATAGCCCGTTGCTGGCAAAATGAACCCGATACTTTACCTCTACTCCAACAATGGGTGCAATCAGATTATTATCGGGTAGTGCGACATAAAACAGTGGAAGAACTTGCCCGTGCATTAGCCCTTTCCTGGCAAGCTCACCGGGATGTTTTTTTCCTGCTCAAATTCATAGTTCTATCCAATGCTCATGAGTATGAGCAATATCTAGCAGTAGTAGAATTAGCCCATAGCTGGAAAGATGAACCAGATGCCTTGCCTCTGCTCAAACATGTAGTTCAATCCGATGAAGATGAGAATGTGCGATGTACAGCAGTTGAAGAAATCGCCCGTGGCTGGAAGGACGAGCCTTGGATGTTAGAATTTCTACGCAACTGTGTCCTCAATGACCCCTTTGAGCGTCAGGCAATCTTTGAAGAGAACCCGCGTAAGATCGCACTGGAGATTATTATTGAGCAATATCCTAACCATCCCGATACTTTATCTCTGTTACAGAATAGAGCTGAAAATGACTCAGATGAGCAACTTAGGGAATGGGCGAAGAAGAATTTAGAATTTAGAATTTAGAATTTAGAATTTAGAATGAAATTTGGTAAACCTGTAGGGGCGGGTTTAGGGATAATCTGGGAAGATGCAGGATAACTGTAGTACAAAACCCGCCCGACCACTTTATGCCCAAGAAAATTAGGGAGTTGAAGAGTTTACTATTGAAAGCAGGATTTATCTATAAACCTGCAAAAGGCAGCCACAGTAAATGGATTCATCCGAAATTACCTCAAGCAATTATCATCGCTGGCACAGACGGCAGTGATGCAAGGCTTTATTTAGAAAAGCAAGTCAATGAAGCACTTGAACAACTAAAGGAGATAGAAGAAGAGGATACACAAATATGAAGTATACAATTATTATCCAATGGTCAGAAGAAAACCAATGTTATGTTGTATTACTTCCTGAATTTGAGGATGTAATGCAGCCCTGCACTCATGGAGATTCTTACGAAGAAGCGCTCAAGAATGCTCAAGAGGTTCTAGAACTTTTGATTGAGACAACCCTGGAAGAGGGAAAGCCTCTGCCAGAGCCGAAGCTTTTGAAGCAATCAATTCAAGTTGCATAATTTGGCAAAATATTGGGTTTCGTTCCTCAACCCAACCTACCGATTGCCCTATTTTATTTCCACGGTAGTGCGAGCGTCTCGCTCGCTAGAGCTCAAAGGCGAGTAAGATATTTGTGCCTCAATACTGCTCGGATAAGCTCGAATCCCTCTCCCTCGCTTTCCTTCCTCCCACACTCCCCACACTCCCCACACTCCCCACACTCTCTTAACCGAGCAGTATTGATTTGTGCCTACGCGATCGCATGTCATCATATCCAGCACGTCGGTTGAGGGCGCACGTCGGTTGAGGGCGCACGTCGGTTGAGGGCGCACGTCGGTTGAGGGCG
>JAAHHL010000906.1 GCA_010672185.1 Caldora sp. SIO3E6
TGTGGGAAACAGCAACGGATTAGCACTGGGGTTGAGAAATTCTAGGGATGGGAGGTTCTCTACTAGTCTGTCTGCTCCTGTGGTAAATTCTGGTTGGGGAGATGGAACAACAAACTGTTCTGTTTCGGTAGATGGAACAGGTTGCTCTTGCTCGACTAGTTGGTCTGCTTCTGTGATCAATTCTGGTTGAGGAGATGGAACAATAAACTGCTCTGTTGCGGTAGGTGGAACAGGTTGCTCCCTGGCGGATAACGAATTTGCTCCCATACCAAATTCATTATACAAAGGCTGATTAACCATATCGGCTAACTCCGCTTCTGTTAAGGGTTGTATAACAATTCTGCTATTGGATACTTTCAGAAGCCGAGTTGGTATCCGATTCTCCTGAGTAGCTGGACTTGTTAGTGAAGCTGATGGATTTGAGGAAGCAGGTTCCACATAGTTCAAGGAGATAATCGCCCCCACACCTATAACCAGGAAATAACGAAGAGTTAGCATAACAAAAGTCAATTTAGTCCAGAGTCCCAATGAACTGCTCCTTGTACAATCTAGTTTATCTAGCAAGAAGCCCCAAATTCCACCCGATTGCTATAGCGCTATAACGGGTCAGCGAAAAAAGGAGTCGGAAAACTAGTCAGCAGACACACCAGACACACCAGACGCGGAGAAATGAAATTCCCACGCCAAATTTCTTCACCCTGCTCTAACTACAATACCCTTGACATTATATAGAGCATGTGATGACAATGCAGGTTAATAGTGAGAGCCCTTCTGCATGGAAAGGGATGGAGACCAAATTTTTCTTTTCTAATGACTGAGCAATCTTGTTCTTTGCCAGCAGGGTGTATCCTCCGCCAAGCCACAGCCCAGGATCTATGGCCAATCAGGAAGTTGGTGTTGGGGGCAAAACTGGATCCAACTCAGTTGCGCTCTCAGCAATTTTGGGTGATTGAATGGGAGGGAAAGTTAGTGGCTTGTGGACAACTGCGCAATTTTTCTGGAGCCCAAGAACTGGGTAGTCTGGTCGTTACACCAACTTGGCGCGATCGCGGTTTGGGAACTTTTCTGGCAAAGCATTTGATACAACAAGCCCAACAACCTCTTTATTTAGAGTGCCTAGGCAAGCGACTAGAGAAATTTTATACTCGTTTGGGTTTTGTGCCAATCTCCTGGCAAGAATTACCCCATTCTCTGAAGTTGAAGTTTGGTTTGTCCCAATTAGCCAGGACTTTGTTCAAAATTCCGGTGATTATTATGAAGCAAGGGCTGTCAAAACTTGCTCTGTAATTACCAATGGATAATTGCTAATTGCTAATTGCTAATTGCTAATTGCTAATGGATAATGGATAATTAATCAATCTGGTTTAAAGCCTCTATTTTTAAATAGAAAAAACTGTTCTCAGAGTTAACATCCGAGTTTGTTAAAAAGATTTTGCTCACTAACCAAAAGCGATTACTTTCTCTTTAATCCATGAACACTGCTCCCTTAAAAATCTTATTTTTAGCTTGGCAAGATTATCAAAGTCGATTGTGGTTCCCGGTAGGTCGATTGACGTATAACGGAGAATCGTACACTTTTGTTTATCTAAAAGGGGCAAAGCAAGCTCAACAGCAGTGTGGTTTTGAACCTCTAATGTCTTTCCCTGAGTGGGGTCAAGCTTACCATTCTACGGAGTTATTTGCTTTTTTTGCCAACCGGGTTATGCAGAAATCACGCCCAGATTACCAAGACTACCTAAGCCGGTTCAATTTATCGCCCAAGACTCTTGATTTAATGGAGTTTTTGGGGCGCACTGAGGGAAAGCGGCAAACAGATAACTTTAAGAGGGATATGTGCCGTTTGCTCAGGAGGAGTATCAGCCTTTGATAGAAGAAGATAAGGTGATTAGTTTTGCTGGAAATAGTATCTAATGTCTGGCTCAATGATTTACAAACCAGAGGAGCCTAGTGAATCCATTAAAGCGTCAATAAATTTCCTACCTAAAATACTTGACAGTAATCCGCTGAAGATTACTACCAATGAGGCAATTCCAATACGAAGAAGGTCTACTTCTACAGGAGAGAATGAGGAGATATACAGTATTACAAAAGTCGCTATTCCAGCGCCTCCAATAAATAGGTAGACAACGCTAGCTCCTGATTGTTTTTTGATATCAGTATCTTGAGAATCCATAAAAAACGTCTTAAAACTCTTCTATGATATAATACCCACAAGCGTAACATATACCCGGATATAATATTACTAAGTTACATTATTATTAACACTATTATTTGATAAAAGTTGCAACAGGATAGAAGCCTGTTCCACGAATTCTGTTGACAAAGGATAATTTCCGGTAACATGAACAGTTCAACTGCCGTACTACCACCCCTTTTGGTACTGGATCGATCGCTCAAGGAGTGGTTATTAGAAGATATTGGAAGAGGGGATCGCACGACCCAAGGTTTACTGGATGTTGCAACTCAAACCTGCAAAGCTCAATGGATTGTCAAAGAAGCTGGTGTGATTGCCGGATTGCCAATTGCTGCTAGGGTTTTTCAGTTGCTCAATCAACAGGTAAAATTTACACCATTAGTAGAAGAGGGTCAGTGGTGCGATCGCTCTTCAGGAAACTTACCCCAAGACCGAACCGTTATTGCTACTATTGAAGGTCCCCTGGATGCTCTGTTGATGGGAGAAAGAGTAGCGCTCAATTTAGCCATGCGCCTCAGCGGTATTGCGACAATGACGCACCAATATGCTGCTCAAATTGCCGATTTACCTGCTCAACTGGCTGATACACGCAAAACCATACCAGGATTGAGATTACTGGAAAAATACGCTAGCCAAGTTGGTGGAGCCGTTAATCAGCGGATGGGGTTAGATGATGCTGTGTTGATTAAAGATAACCATATTGCCGCAGCTGGAGGTATCGGCAACGCCGTCACCCAAATTCGTTCTCGTATTCCCTATCCACTAACTATCGAGGTAGAAACAGAAACCATTGCTCAGGTGAAAGAAGCCTTGGAGTATCAAGCAGATATCATCATGCTAGATAATATGCCTCTAGAGATGATGCGACAAGCGGTACAATTGATTCGAGAACAGAGCATTGGTAGCGCTGTGACAAGATTAGGAGAGCATCCTGTCAAAATTGAGGCATCGGGTAACATCACTCTAGCAACAATTCGAGCTGTTGCAGAAACTGGGGTAGACTACATTTCCACTAGTGCCCCTATTACTCGCTCTACCTGGCTGGATTTGAGTATGAAAATTAATGGATAATGGACAAGGGGGCTTCAAAAATCTTCATCTTGTTGCCAATATTTACAAATGTTAATTTCGCCAGCAGTATCCCTTAGCGTAACGCACCACGTTTTGGGTACAATCATTAGTAGCAAAATTACGTAATTTTTCGGATAGACAAGACAGGCGTTGATGAGGTAATAAAAAATAAGGAACAAAATTTATGCCATAACTCATTGATGTAATACCAAAGGATGACTGGCTCAGGTTATAAAATGGGAAGCAAATGGGACCAAATGCGATGTCATCAAAGATAATGGCAAGTTTCACACTTGGTATTGTGATACCATAGGGGTTGCTTGGGAGCATTTTGATGTCTATCGCGTTTC
>JAAHHL010000907.1 GCA_010672185.1 Caldora sp. SIO3E6
TCTAGACGTTACGGATACAGGTTCAGCAACGTCTATGATTGAAAAAGCAAATTTTGCTGTAATTCAACCTGGAACGTTTGAGAAATTGCACCCTATCCAAGCTCAGTGAGCTTCTTTCTAGTACCGTGGTATACCTAAAACCGTGGAACAGATTTTCGTCTCTAGCTATCTCTATCTTCCCACAATCCCCACACCTCAAACACCCCCCCACACTTCCCTACTGGTGAGCGAAAAAATGGTTGGGGAAGCTGAGGGAGCTGAGGGAGCTGAGGGAGCTGAGGAAGCTGAGGGAGCTGAGGGAGCTGAGGAAGCTGAGGAAGCTGAGGGAGATACGGAAAAATCTATATCTACTCATCACTCATTACTCATTACTCATTACTCATTACTTCGTATTCCACATTTTTAGGTGTGTCGGTCCACTAGTGCCGTGACACAGCTAAAATGGTGATTTAGAGACAAGGGGGACAAGGGGGACAAGGGGGACAAGGGAGATAGGGAGATAGGGGAAAAATCTAGATTTATAGGCATTATAACCGGTATGATAAGTTCTCCTTGTATCTTACTTATTACTTATTACTTATTACTTATTACTTAAAACCCGTTTCTAACCCACCATTTTAGCTGTGTCGGTCCACTAGTGGTATAGTACTGGTGGAATAGACAGGTAAAACTCAATCTATGGCGAGAAGCCAGTAGAATATTATACCCCGTCCTTCTAAGATGACTTTGATCTCTGGGGTTTCCAGGTACAATAGAATAAAAATACATCTGGGGTCGATTCAATATTTTGCACCAAGCGAAATCTAGGGTAGGGCATACCCGAAGTAACGCTAAGGGAGTAGAGATGTCTACTCTGCTTGGGACAACCCTGGTAGAGCAAGTAGCTACGGTGAACTTAGAATCCCCTCGCCTTTAGGTTGGGGAGTGTCAATGTTGGTTATCAAGAGGTAAACATGGCAAAGCGCCGCAATCTCAAAAAGGAAAAGGCGCAGCGTAATCAAGCTTATGCTCGTAAGTTTCGTCAAAGAAAAAATACAGGTCGTTTCTCTAAGAACCGGCGGTATGGCAACAGACCTCCGAAGGATAGTACCAGTTCTCGACCAGATGGAACAAACCCTGAGTATCTAGAGCAGTCGTCTAATGCTGAAGAATGAAAATTCAAGGGGAATTGTGAACTAGGAGTTGAATAGTGAGCACTCAGTATTCAAAGGTTGTAACTGGTAACTCATAACTGAGTATCCCCAATCCCCAAGTTCAGCAGTTCCCCGAGTTGTGTTTATCCCCAGGTGGTTTCATTCAACCCCTGGGGTTTACTTATTAGAACCTCAGGGTTTGGGGTGTAGGGTTTGGGGTGTAGGGTTTGGGGTGTAGGGTTTGGGGTGTAGGGTTTGGGAAAAATTTTTCATCCCCAGCATAATCTAAAGAAAGAAGGAATTTTAGTTGATTTAGTGACCCTAACAGGATAAATACAATCCAATAGCACTTCACGAGATACATTGACATGCATATAAGTGAAATTACTCATCCAAACCAATTGCACGGTCTGTCAATTCCTCAATTAGAGCAAATCGCTCGCCAAATTCGGGAAAAGCACTTGCAAACGGTAGCTACTAGTGGAGGTCATCTGGGTCCAGGTTTGGGTGTGGTAGAACTGACCATTGGTTTGTATCAGACTCTTGATCTAGACCGGGATAAAGTTACCTGGGATGTTGGTCATCAGGCTTACCCCCATAAGATGCTGACAGGGCGGTATCATCAATTTCATACTCTGCGGCAAAAGGATGGAGTGGCTGGATACCTCAAACGCTGCGAGAGCCAATTCGATCATTTCGGTGCTGGTCATGCTTCGACAAGTATTTCTTCGGCTTTGGGTATGGCGATAGCCCGGGATATTAAAGGAGAAAATTTCAAGGTAGTGGCAGTCATCGGCGATGGTGCCCTGACTGGGGGAATGGCTTTGGAAGCCATTAACCATGCCGGTCATTTGCCCAACACCAAGTTGTTGGTAGTGCTAAACGACAATGAAATGTCTATTTCTCCCAACGTTGGTGCTATTTCTCGTTCTCTCAATAAAGTGCGGCTGAGTGCACCGGTACAGTTTTTGGCAGATAATTTAGAGGAACAGTTTAAAAATCTTCCTTTTGTTGGTGAGTCTTTATCCCCGGAGTTGCAGCGAGTTAAGGAAGGGATGAAGCGTTTGGCAGTACCTAAGGTAGGGGCAGTAGTTGAAGAGTTAGGCTTTACCTACATGGGACCTGTAGATGGACACAACCTACAAGATTTGATCAACACCTTTAACGCTGCCCACAGCTATGAAGGTCCGGTGTTAGTGCATGTGGTCACAACCAAAGGCAAGGGCTATGCGATCGCAGAAGCTGATCAAGTCGGCTATCATGCTCAAAGTCCCTTTGACCTTGCCAGTGGTAAGGCTTTACCTTCAAATAAGCCTAAGCCTCCTGGCTACTCCAAAGTCTTTGCCCATACATTGGTGAAGCTGGCTGAAAACAATCCCAAAATTATCGGTATTACTGCTGCCATGGCAACTGGGACAGGTTTGACTAAACTGCAAGAAAAATTGCCTAAGCAGTACATTGATGTGGGTATTGCAGAACAACATGCTGTAACCCTCGCTGCTGGACTAGCTTGTGAAGGGATGCAACCAGTTGCTACCATTTACTCTACCTTCCTGCAACGAGCTTACGACCAAGTAATTCACGACGTTTGTATCCAAAATCTGCCTGTCTTTTTCTGTATGGATAGGGCAGGGATTGTCGGTGCTGATGGTCCGACTCACCAAGGAATGTACGATATTGCCTATTTGCGCTGTATTCCCAACATGGTGGTAATGGCTCCCAAAGATGAAGCAGAATTGCAACAAATGGTTGTTACTGGTGTTAACTACACCGATGGACCGATTGCTATGCGGTATCCTCGTGGTAATGGTTATGGCGTACCCCTAATGGAGGAAGGTTGGGAAACACTACCTATTGGTAAGGGAGAAATTCTACGCAACGGTGACGACCTGTTGTTGCTTGGTTATGGTGCAATGGTTTACCCTGCCATGCAAGTAGCGGAAATTCTCAGTGAGCACGGCATTGAAGCCACTGTCGTTAATGCTCGTTTTGTCAAACCTCTGGATACAGAGCTCATCCTACCTCTGGCAGAGCGGATTGGTAAAGTGGTTACCTTAGAAGAAGGCTGTCTGATGGGTGGTTTTGGGTCAGCTGTAGCTGAAGCACTGCTAGATAACCAGATCTCGGTTCCTGTAAAGCGCTTTGGCATACCAGATACATTAGTAGACCATGCCAAGCCAGATGAATCCAAAGCCGACTTAGGTTTAACTACTGCTCAAATTGCTCAACAGGTACGAGATACTTTCTTCAGCAAGCAGCAGCTTTCAGTGATTGGCAGTTAACAAGTGTTTTGTCATTGGTCATTAGTCCTTTGTCCTTTGTTGTTTGTCATTTGTTCTTTGCAGGACTTACGTAGGGTTTGCTGCATAAGTGTGTAAGCCATGCGGTGAGAAAGGTTTCAATCATGCAGCATGCCAAAAAAGTCCAAAGAAATGGCATATCTTGGCTCAAAAACCTGGCATCGACTTGGGAAATCCCTG
>JAAHHL010000908.1 GCA_010672185.1 Caldora sp. SIO3E6
CGCCGCACAACCCGCCATCCGACCCTCCCTCACACAAGCCAAAAGACACGCCACCAACCACGCCAACAGCCCCGCCAATCGCCACGCCAAAAGCCACGCCACCCGCCCCGCCAACAGCTACGCCAACAGCCACGCCACCAATCGCCACGCTAAAAGCCACGCCAAAAGTCACGCCAATCGCCACGCCAAAAGCCACGCCAACAGCCACGCCAATCGCCACGCCACTAGCCACGCCACTAGCCACGCCAATAGCTATCCCAGACCAATTTATGGAAAAACCTATTTCCTGAAGCAGTAAACCCAGAAGCAATGGTGTAACAATTGTCAGCACCAACCCTTGTATAAGTAACTGACGTTGGATAAGATTCTGACGCAGCAACTCCCATCCTTTACGCCAGTTCATTTCCCCTTCTGGAATATACCCACCCCCAAAAGTATCCACATACCACCGCAAAGCTTGGGGAAAGTAAAACACCCAGTACAACAACCGCAGATAATCCAAGGGATTCCACAAAGATAGGGGTCGCTTCAATTTGGGAGACAAATCTAAGCGAGGAACAGGAGGGTGTTTCATTTTGGTTGTTTGTTATTGGTTGTTTGTTATTGGATTTTTTGCGTAAGTTTCCGAAGGGTGTAGCATTTAGATTGGTATATTTGGGTTTGTGTGGTTAAATTATCGCTCAAATGCTTTGCTGCTACAGTCTGGAATTATTACCCAATGCTTGTGTTCTTTTATGATGCGATCGCGTTTGCACCGATTGCCACATCCACCGTTATCATTGATCAAGAATAGGGACATAATCGGGAAATGCGATCGTTAATTATTGGATTTTTTGCGTAAGTTTCGGGAGGGCGTTAGCATAGCGTTAGCGACGTAAGGAGCGTCAGCATTTGGATTGGGATATTTGGGTTTGTGTGGTTAAATTATCGCTCAAATGCTTCGCCCCTACAGTCTGGAATTACAGCGCTTTGTGCTCTAAGAAAGTACAACAGAAAAAAGTCCCCCTTGCTAAGGGGGATTTAGGGGGATCAACAATGTACCCCATAGCAGAGCAAACTTCTGTACTACCCAATGCCTGTGTTCTTTTATGATGCGATCGCATCTGCACTAATCCCAAAAACCACCAGGAGTATCTTATCGGTTGTACAGAATTTTAGTAGTGGGAGCAAGATGCTCCCTAGAATTACACCTTCCTACAACATCCGTTGCTTAACTTTCGGTGCTAGCGAGTTTGCTTTTAAGAATTTCTTCCATTTCTCTTAAATCTTCCTCTGTTTCAGGAAATGGATAAATTGGACTATGAGGATTTCCCCTTCGGATCAAAGCCTCGATAGCTTCATCATCTTCTCGGTTAACCAAGATATAGGCTCTGAGTTCTTGACGAGTCATTTTGCTAAAATCAGGTTTCATCATCGTTAATTATTGGATTTTTTACGTCAATCTCGGAAGGGCGTAGCATTTGGATTGGGATATTTGGGTTAATGTAGTTAGATTATCGCCCAAATGCTACGCCCCTACAGTCGTCATCATTACCTGAAGCTTGTGTTCTTTTATGATGCGATCGCGTCTGCACTAATCCCAAAAACCACCAGGGGTATCTTATGAGTTGTACAGAATTTTAGTAGTGGGAGCATCTTGCTCCCTAGAATTACACCTAGGCTTACTCCCTAGCATTACACCTTCCTACAACATCCTTATCATTAATTATTGGATTTTTTACGTCAATCTCGGAAGGGCGTAGCATTTGGATTGGTATATTTGGGTTAATGTAGTTAGATTATCGCCCAAATGCTACGCCCCTACAGTCGTCATCATTAACCAATTACCGTTGTCTTTGATAACTCTGATAGCACAACTTCATCAATTTCTGGGGATGACCCCCACTTGCTGCTATTAAGTGTAAAATCTCTTCCTCGGTAAATCTCACCGGCTGAGGCAAAGGCTTTAACCGAGGAAATTGAAGCCGGGAAGCAATAAAAGCACGGATAGTAGCCTCTTCCCAACTACCTAAATCTACCTGATGACAAATACCAGCCAAGGGAGAAGTCATTCCTAGATTGTGACTATCTTGAAACAGGGAATCCAAAGGGTCACGAGCTGCTAAAATCAGACGTAGTGGTGCATTTGTACCCTCCGCCAAACCCCGCAATTGAGCACGAACCTCGCGAGTAAACCCATCCCAAGTCATCTTTTCCACTTCATCGATAGCTAAAAGCAGTCGTTGCTGTTTCAATTCTCTTTTCAGGGGATAGCCTCTGCATTTAGGGATACCTACTTCCTCACACAAAGCGGTATAAAACTCATCTTCATTTTCCAATTCCTGCAAATTCAGGTAAATCGGCTGACGAGGAGAGGAGAGTTGAGTGGTTGCTTCCCGACAAATCGCTTTGAGTAAAGAAGACTTACCAATGGCTCTTTCCCCAATCAGCGCTACACTACTGCCGCTGTTGAAGAGTGCGAATATTTCCCTGGTTTCTGGCTGGCGATCGAAAAATAATTCTGGGTCATCTACTATACCAGTTAGGGGCAGAAAGGGATTGGTAATAAGCTGCTTATGGGAAATCGATAGACAAGATTCCTGTTCTACTGACAGGCAAGATGCCTGTTCCACTGACAGGCAAGATGCTGGTTCTACTGATTGTTGCTCTTGCCAAAGTTGCTCTATGGTTGGCTTAAAGTTTGCTTTTGTTACTTCTATATCTAAAGTCTCTCTTATCTTCTTAAATAACTTGGAGCCAGTTTCTTTGACATATTGGGTATCTCTGTGCTTCTCTTCACTAATTTCTTCATACTTCTTTCCTTCCCAAATCCCCAAGATTACATCCTGCTCACATTGATTTAAGCCCTTCTTCGTTTTTTGTAAAAATAAACTATTGATAAATCTAAATGCTTCTGCGGAGTCCATATGGAGAATGGAGAATGGAGAATTGGGAATTAGGTTCGTCAAATTGGATGTATTTGACGGATGGGATAACTGCTACAGTTTATTTTCGGTTAATTTAGCACAGTTAATCTAGGAGAGCCTTTTGTTTCCACATGTACAAAAAAACTCTTGTATGTGGAACAGGCATCCTGCCTGTCTTTGCCTCACCATACAATAACATGTCCTGAAAAGCATTGGTGGGTTACGGTGGATAGTTAATTGGCACTACAAGTGGAACAGGCATCCTGCCTGTCTTTGCTTCACCATACAATAATATATCCTGAAAAGCATTGGTGGGTTACGGCGGATAGTTAATTGGCACTACAAGTGGAACAGGCATCCTGCCTGTCTTTGTCTCACCATACAATAACATGTACTGAAAAGCATTGGTGGGTTACGGCGGATAGTTAATTGGCACTACAAGTGGAACAGGCATCCTGCCTGTCTTTGTCTCACCATACAATAACATGTCCTGAAAAGCATTGGTGGGTTACGGCGGATAGTTAATTGGCACTACAAAGGTCAATTTAGTCGCCGCCTAACCCACCCTACTGCCGTGACCCAGCTAAAATAGTGCATTAGAAACTGGTTTTGAAGTAAAAAGTAACAAGTAAAAAGTAACAAGTAAGAAAGAACTAGAAACCAAAATCTATTGCACCATTTTAGGTGGGTCAGTCCACTA
>JAAHHL010000909.1 GCA_010672185.1 Caldora sp. SIO3E6
TATTCTTCTTCCTCTGCTCCTCCGCTCCTCCGCTCCTCTGCTCCTCCGCTCCTCCGCTCCTCTGCTCCTCCGCTCCTCCGCTCCCCAGCTTCAAGCGTTTTTCACCTTAAGTTGACACCAATGCACGTCGGTGCGCCCCTACTGTTCATCTGGAAGATAAAATTTCTTGATACAAGTTTAAATAAGCTTGAGCCAGAATTTCTCCTGTAAACTCCTGTTCAACTTTCTCTTGAGCTCTTTGGGATAATAAGTGCCAACGCTCTTCATCCTGTAACACCCAGGTAATACCAGCAGCCAAATCATCACTGCTAAAACACTGGGCCCTATATCCATTTTGTCGATGTTCAACAATATCCTTTAAACCACTAGCATCGAAGCAAACAACAGGAGTGCCACAAGCTAAAGACTCTATTGGTGTCTGAGGGCAAGCATCCTCTGTTGAAGGGACAAGCATCACATCAGCCGCAGCATAAACTAAGGAGAGCATGATATCATCCTTGATTGTCCCCAGATAAGTTGTCTTCATCCCTAAATCAGGAGCATTTTGGGGTTTAGCTGCACCAAAAACAACTACTTCGGTGTTTTTACCCAGCTCAGTTTGAGCAATTTTTTGCACTGCTGGCACTAAATACTCAAACCCTTTTCTTTTATCCTGTGTTGCTCTGATTGCTCCAAAGAGAATAATTTTATGGTTCAGAGGTAAATTCAAAATTTCTCGAGCAACGTTTTTGGCTCTTGGTTTAAAGGTAGAGGCATCAATCACATTGGGAATGACTTCGATTCTTCGTTCTTTAAACAAGCTACTCCGTCTCGCACAATCAGCTAGCCAATGACTAACAGCAACAACAGTTAAATTTAAATTTTGCCAAGACTGCTGCTTTCTCCGCCACAGCTTACGAGAAATATCCTGTTCTTGATGGGAAGCTAATTGGGGACAGGAGCCGCAACTATCGAGGTAGCGAAGGCAGTCACTGGCATAATGACACCCGCCGGTAAAACTCCACATATCCTGCAATGTCCAGACAATCGGTTTATTGAATTTCGCTAAGATTTCAGGAGTTAAAAAGCCTTTACAAATCCAGTGTAGATTAATAATATCGGGGTTGATTTTTCTAATTTCCGGCAAAACCTTATCGGCAAATTTAGGTACAGAAAAAATATCTGCACTCTTATTTTTATAAAGTTTTAATTCTATACTATTGAAAAATAAACGTGTTTCTCTTAAGATGGCATCAGAGTACTTTAAAGGTTGCAGCCCAATTACTTTGGAGTCTTCGCTGGACTTATTGGCGACTAACATTCTGGAGTCAATCCCAGCTTGTTGCAGGCTTTTATGGGTTGAATAAGCAGCTCTAGCAGCGCCACCTTCTCGATCCCAAGTACTTAGAATTAAAACTTTCATCGATTCACTGCGGCCTTTTCCCTTGATTTCTCTTTGAAAACAGCTGCAATAATTGCTGCTGGAGCATTTTGCTGATCAAAATAGTCATTAATACTTACTTGAACCTGACTTGAGCGCCAAAAAGAGCTGGATAATAACTTGGCAATTTGCCGCAGATAGAAGAGAGAATACTTCCAAGCAGGTATAGCTTGAACTTCATAATGATTAATATTTACCATATGCCAGATATTATAATGGCATTTTAAATTAGTGAATCCTTGCAAAATCTTTTTTCTGTGAAAGTTATCAGTTGCCACATACCATTGCATCCAAGGCGGCATATAGCGAATAAAGTCTGAAACCTGATAGTCTGTCGTCGCTTGCAGCTTGCTAGATAAGATTACTGGATACCCTGAGTTTTTAGCTCGCATAATAAACTCAAAGTCTCCACCGTAGTGCCGAAATCTATCTTGATTTGGCAAGCCGATTTGGTCAACCACCATTCGTGGGATAATGGCTATATTACCATTGAGGGCATCAACCTCTATTGTCTCTTTAGTAGAAAAATAATCCATACTACGAATGAGTTGTTTATTCATCATGCCACTAAAGACAACCCAATCTGGGTAGGTTTGGTCTAGAACAATACCTCCAATGACTGAATTACAGGATATAGGGGAAGCGCAAACTGCCTTGAGTTGTGAGATAAAGTCTTCTGCTAGTACAATATCATCATTGAGCCAGACAAAGTAATTAGGTGCTAACTTATCTCTGGCATATTCCATGCCCAAGCAAATAGCACCTGTCCACCAGAGAGAACCATCTCCCTGCAGCAAATGAACTCTACTAAATTGAGTACGGATGATTGATTGAGTACCATCAGTAGAACCATCATCCACCACAACTACTGAGATTTGCTCTAGATCTACTGGGGAAATTTGTTGATAGAGTTGTGATAATATCTGCTGTGTATATGCTTTGCGGTTTCTAACAGGAATAATTATAGAAATTTCATTTGTCATTTGTCATTTGTTATTTGTCATTTGTTATTTGATAAAAATGATGCAGCTATATCGTATCCCTATCTCCCCATCTCCCTATCTCCCCATCTCCCCATCCCCGCGTCCCCGCGTCCCCGCGTCCCCGCGTCCGATGCGTCTCCTCATCTTCACCCTCAAGGAATAAAAAGGACTCAGGAAACTACCCCAGAAAAATTCCATCTCACAGGCAGCAATTAAATTGGTTTTAAGTTCTCCTCGATACTTGAGATACTGCAAGGTAACTCGGCGCAAATTTCCCAGCAAAGTTCTGGTAATCACTAACGGTTTTTGCCAGCTTTTGGCATTAACCAAGCGCAGTTGACAAGTAGCTAAACCACAACCACGAGTTAGAGATAGTAAGTAATCTCTTTCAAAACGCCACCGGGGTATTTGATGGTAGGTATGCAAGTCGGGATTGTACCAAATTTCCCAACCAGCTTTGTGCAAGTACAATAATGGTTCATAATCATCTCCTTGCACCAGCAAACCGGGGAGTTTACCACCTAGAGTAGGTTGCAGAGGAACACTCTCACACCAAGCTTTTTTCCGGATAACTAAGGAAGCGGCTGGGGGAAGATTAATATTATCTGGCTCAAATAACTTAGGTTGGGAGCCATGTTCCCTAATTGCCAGAAAAGCTTGTATTTTCCTAAAGTTTTCCGGTGGTTCGACTTCAAAATCACCATGAATTTGTCCACTAAAAGCACCTCCCTGGGGATGCTCCCCAGCAAAAGAGTAAGCTTGAAGTATCCAATCAAACTCCGGCAAATTGTCATCATCCAGAAAGCCAATCAACTCCCCTTTAGCTTCTCGAATCGCTCGCTGTCTAGCAAAGGCGGCTCCTTGCTCAGCTTCTAAACAATACCTTAAGGGATAATTGTGTTGCCAAGTAGCTTGATACTCCTGGATCACTCTAGCAGTATTATCACTACTATTGTTATCAACGACCAGAATTTCCCAAGATAGATGTTCAATACCAGTTTGCGATCGCAAGCGTTCAATCAGCTTCGGTAGGCGAGTTTCCCCATTATAAGTAGGAATGGCGACAGTAAAGTCAATGGACATACTAGATAAGAAGGCAGGAGGCAGGAGGTAGGAGGTAGAAGGCAGGAGGCAGGAGGCAGGAGGCAGGAGGCAGAAGGCAGGAGGCAGGAGGCAGGAGGTAGAAGGC
>JAAHHL010000091.1 GCA_010672185.1 Caldora sp. SIO3E6
TGCAGTAGTAGGACTTCAGTCCAAAAAGAAGCCAGAAACAAAGGTTATCATTGTAGCAACATCGTGAGTTAGAACAAGAATAATCTGATTGTTGAAGTTCTCATCAGCTTAATCAAGAGTTGAACTCAATATTTTCATAAAGATCGATGATGGGAATTTGAGCGTCAAAAGTCCTTAAAGACAATATTGTACCAGTATCACTATATTCTGAGAGCAGCCACTGATTAGCCGCAGTTTTGACATAATGTTCTACATGAATGTTGTATTGATCAATAAGGAGATATTCACAGAAACTTTCAATAGTACGGTAAGCAGAAAACTTTTCGCCGTGGTCATAATCCTGCGTTGATTTAGAAAGAATTTCAGCAATGAAGCAAGGATTCATAACTGTGTCAGTGCGTCCAGTTTGGAGTTGCAGGGGCTTTTTGATAACCATGACATCAGGATAGGTGTAAAGATTGCGCTCGCTAATCCAAAGCCGTTGATCAGTAGCAAAAATACGGTAAGGCTTGCCTCGCAAAGCAGATTTGAGAAGCGCTGCCAGATTAATTGCCAATTCATTGTGGTCAGGTGTGCCCCCAGTAAGGGGAATAATTGCTCCATTACGGTATTCACTGCGGGTTTCAGATGCTATCTCAAGTTCGAGATATTCTTCAGATGTGTAGATTCGCTTTTCAAGTGCTTGTGTCATGGTGCAATGTTAACTCTCCATGCTCCCATATTATTGATTAATAGTTGGGTTTCTCTTCGGTTAACTAAACCTATCTGAAATGAAGTGCGATCGCTCAGTATTTATAATGTGTCTGTCCCACCTTGTAGAGACGCGCCATGGCGCGTCTCTACAGCGTTTTTGCGGTTTGCTTAAAACTAAGGTGTTTACCCGGATTTGGTATCAGTTACGGATGCAATTGCCTACAGCATCAGCTTTGGTTACTTGAACTTCTTTTTCAAGGTCTTCACAAGCTTCTTCATCAGCTTCTTCATCAGCTTCTTCATAGGCTTATTAGTGGACTTGAGCTGAACAGTGTGGTAACAGAAGCTAATTCCTAAAAGGAAAGCTACTGCCATTAAATCTACTGTATCAAGTGAAATCGGTGGAGCTTCCTCAGGGTTAGACGCATTGGAAGCCACCAAAATAACTTGCTTTGGTAGTTCTTTTGGTTGCAGTAGAGTCAATTTACCGCCAAACTGGTTGCTTTCATTAGGTGAAAGTACTATCATATGGTTAGCCCTCCATGGGCAAGTAAGTCCGCCCCTCCTGAATAGCAAGAAGGAGTGAGCGGATTGGACAAAAAAACGATTAAGCAAAAGCGCCATCAGATTAGCCGTCGTTGGCGCTTTTACATTTCTGGGAACATATAGAAACCTCCTATTTAAGTATTTAGCTTCTATTGAAAGAATTACGGTTATTTTAATCGTGATTGAGAATCTTGGCAACTAGATCGCCATAAATTCGGTCAAATCAACTTTCCGTTATTCTTATGTATTATAACAACATATAATATTTTAACAAGTAGAATGCGGCAAATAAATATCAAGTTTTATCAGAATGTAGATTATATAAGCGATTGAGCGATTTTATTGTTGATACTATTGTCTATTTTCTAGGTGAAAACATCAGCGAACCCTAATTTAGTAGCAGTTTTCTAGGTGAAATACTTTTTTCTAGGTGAACTATTTTTGATGTGTGCTTATCGAGGAAAAGTGCGATCGATTATACAGGGAGCAGGTCAATCTTGTAAGAATGCTTGAACTGCATTGGTATTCCGGTTATTTTAGTACCTTTGTCCTACAAGCTTGACTTGCTCCTGATTGCACATCTTGTAGCTCACATTCCACACCTTGAAGTGTCGCATTACGGATTCGATTTGAGGCAACAGACAACGGAAGCATCTCAAAGTTGTACAAACAATACAAAAATGAGATGCTCCTTAGAGCAACAATTCAGTATTCCTAGAAAATAACGAAAATAACGATTGTGTCAGCTATGGTGCGGAATGTCGAATTTATGGCAACCGAAAATTATGATTTTTTCAGCAAACCCTAGTGGCGTGGCACAGCTAAAAATGTAGGTTAGGTGGAAGCCCGTTCGCGTAGCGTCTCCGTTAGGAGAAGTGAAACCCAACACAATGTACTCCGGCGTTGGGTTACGCTATCGCTACACCCAACCTACTTATTCCATCATTTTATATAGCGGTGAAACACCAATAGAATTATTTTAGGTCATTTGACGTTGTAGACTCTTTACATACAGCTGACGTCGATACTCTCTGACTTCTTCTAGTGTAATTGCTCCCAAGCCTGTTATTTTGTAATACTTTCGCCTTGCTCCTCCTGCTTCTTGGCACTCTTCACCCCATTTACCGGTAACAAGATCTCTATTTTCCAAACGATAGAGAGCCGGGTATAGGCTGCCATAGCTAAGGACTACGGGTCTACCTTTGTTAACTTCTTCTAAAATCTCAAGACCGTACATCTCCCGACCACCCAACAGAACTGTAAGTACGTCTTCATCAATTGCAGAAATCTTTATTTTTTTGTTTTTCTTACTCATGGTTTGGATTTCTCATGGTTATGTTATTTCTTGAATTTATTAGAACTAGGGTAGATTAAGTCTTCTAATAATTTTTTTTGAATTATCTGAAAAGAAATAATAAGAAGGTAACTGATACGCTCTTGCAGTAATTGAAAATTGTTTGGTGTATTTTTCTCTTGATGCTGCAAATATAATACTATTTCTGGGAAGCATTCTGAAGGTAGAAGTTTACAAGACAACTTAATTATGTTTCCTGCAAAAATGACTACAGGCGCTATTTTTACTTCATCATTACTCTCATTCATCGATCTTATTACTAATAAATAAACTGGAGCAAAAGCAGCAAAAGTAAAAATGATTCCAAATCCTATAAAAATAAACCATGGTGTTTTATTAGGAGAATCGTTGGCATCTAATTGTTTTTGTTCAGCTACCAACTTATAGATTTCGCTGGCTTTTTGATAAATTTCTACAATCTTATTTTTGGAATCTAAAACCGTTGTTTTAGAATTAGATTTTATATTCTCTACTGAAAATGATATTTCGTTTTTGCTTTCTTTAATTGCTTCAATACTTTGGGTAATATTTTGTTTGTTTTTATCTAATTGATTTAAATTTTTGTCAATTGTATTTAATAAATATTCTGCATAACTTTCATCTATTTTTGCACTCCAATTTGTCTGTTGAATATCCTTTTTGTAGGTGTCGATATTGTCACTTATTTCGTTTATATCCTTCTCAATTTGTTGATGATTTTTTTGTAAGTCAGATAGTATGTACTTCAGCCTAATATCTCCTCGCGGTTTATTACTCTTACTTGATTGGACAGTTTCTGTTGTCGGAACTGATTCCTGTGCCAGTATTCCTGCTTGAGGACAGTAGGCTATTGAAATCCCTAACAGTAAACTTAGGATGATGCGATTTCTTTTCGCCATAAGATAGACGCTCCTGGTAGTTCAAATTTTAGCTTTAACCGCAATTCATCTCTACCACAAACCTAGCAGCCTGGTATCAGGTTTCTTGCGATTATAGTGTTACGCATTTAATTTGCATCTTCTCAGACAGGCAAGATGCCTATCCCACAAAGAACTGACAGTTGCAAGTGCTGAGCAAATTAGATGCATTTTAATCAGATCTTGCACCATTCTCAATAAGTTCCCAAACCAACCCAGAGTTCAAACTCACCGGCTAATAGCTCAAATCCACGCTTTGTGGACTGAAACCCTTGTCCAGTCGTCTTTAGACGACTTTAGCTGTGAGCCAGGAGTTTTAACTCCTGGTGGATTGTCGGGCAGGCGTGCAAGATCCAAGTTTTAGCTTAGCTTTCAGCAATATGCCTACAGCTCGGCACTTCTGGCGATTTTGCGGGTCTTGTGATCAACTAGCCACTGGTTATTAGTTATGAAAAAAATAATATCTTAAAAAAAATAATATGACAATCAGAAATGTCAAATCACCTGAAACTCTTAATATATAAGCAATTGGGCGATTAATAGTGAAATCGTGCTTGCAGGAAGTAAATGCGAGTTCCCGTAACTTTATAGACTAAGCGATGCTCTTGGGTAATTCGTCTGGAGTACAAATCACTTCCTAGATATTTGAGCGGCTCAGGTTTCCCAATACCAACAAGTGGATCTTGCAAGATCGCTTCTACCAAATTTAAAATTCGATGGAAAACTTCTGGTTTAGTTCGTGCCCACCAGACTAGGTCTTCTCGAAATTCGGGGTCAAAGACAGCTACAATCCTAACTACCTTACTTTCGGGGTTCTCCTGAGATTCTCTCTTGCGCTTGCTCACAGACTTTTTCTACTTTAGCTTGAAGTTCTTCTATAGATTCTGGAGTTCCCTTGCCTGCCTCAGCACGAGTGAGAGCGCTAAAGAGTCTTTGGGCATTAGCAGGCGATCGCAACAGGTGCAAAGTCTCTAAGATATTGTTGAGTTCTTGAGCTGGGAGCATGGCAACTGGTTCTTGACCCCGACGAGTAACAATGGAGATCGAGTTTTCGTCGAGAATTTTGTCCATCAGTTCTGCTAGATGTTGCCGTGCCCAACTGTAACTGACTTCTGAAGTGGTTAGCATTTCTTACCCACTATCTTGTACAAGTTTATTGTACCAAATTGAAAGTCTGAGCATCAAAGGGGATATTTAGCTGGACACTCCAGAACAAATTTCACCTTACCCGATACAACAGGTTAAGATGAGAAACGGTGTCTTTATTTAGGGAAAGCTGAATGGTATATGGCTAAAAAATCAATGATTGAGCGGGAGAAAAACCGGGCAAAGCTCAGAGAGAAGTACACAGACAAGCGAGAAGCTCTCAAAGAACAGTTTAGAAAGGCTACCTCTCAACGGGAGAAACTGGCTATTCATCGGCAAATACAACAACTGCCCCGCAATAGTGCTCCCAGTCGTCGGCGCAACCGCTGTTGGGTGACAGGACGTCCTCGCGGTTATTACCGGGATTTTGGACTTTCCCGCAACGTACTGCGAGAATGGGCTCATGAAGGTTTGTTGCCAGGAGTTGTCAAATCTAGCTGGTAGCAACAGGCAAAAGGCAAAAGTAAAACAAGATAGTTCTTTTGCCCTTTACCTTTATTGCCCACAGCAGCGATCAATACCAAGACTCTGTAAGAGTAAGTCACTAACAGCATTTGCGATCGCAAATTCGCTGTAAAAACTTTCTCGAAAATCAAACGACTGCATCTCTGCCACAATCGCAATGACTAGTGATCCGAGATCATTCTCCCCTTCCATCCGTTGACGGACAAAAATTTGGGAGGCTCGGTAAGCAATTTTTTGATTAACTGGTTCTGGGAGAAATTCTTGATTGAGCCAGTTAGTAAGAGTCTCTTGCAGCCATTCACCTTCCTGTTGAGGATTCTGAGCAGGTGGAAGCGTAATTGGTGGAATCGGTTCAGGCATAGATTCAGTAACATGACAGTTGTCTGGGAATCATTTTAGCTACCTGTATGGAACTTGACATTCCTTCCTTGATTCAGGGGTATGCCCAAGGCTACTTTCTGATGGCAGATGAAAATGGTGATTTAGGATGGTATTCCAGTCGCCAACGAGCACTTATTCCCCTTGATAAGCGGTTTCGCTATCCCAAATCCCTACGGCGCATTCTGAATCAGGAACGTTTTAGTATAGCTATTAACCGAGACTTTAACAGAGTTGTTGCCGGTTGTGCTGATCGGGAAACTACTTGGATTTCTACCGAACTCCAGGATATTTATCAAGCGCTTTACCAAACAGGTTGGGCTTATAGCTTTGAAACTTGGCAAGATGATCAGCTAGCAGGAGGAATTTTGGGCATAGTGATTGGGGGAGCTTTTATTGGTGAATCGATGTTCTACCGTATTCCAGAAGGCTCCAAGGTGGCTATGGTAAAGTTAGTTGAGCGACTGCGAAGCCGTGGCTTTCACCTGTTTGATGCTCAGATGAACAATCCCCATTTAGAGCGCTTTGGTGCTTATACAATTGATGAACAGGATTATCAGTTATTACTCCAGCAAGCATTATATCATCGATGTCATTTTGATTAGCCCTCTTGAAAAAGTTAATCATTTGTCTGTAGGGGCGTAGCATTGGCGCTGGCATATTGCCTATAAAATCAAAGTTATGTTCCGCCAATGCTACGCCCTTCCGGGATTTATGCTATACTATTTATAATAATAGACTGCTGTTCAAGCAGTTAGATGAAAGGGCGCGTAGCTCAGTGGATAGAGCATCAGATTCCGGTTCTGAGGGTCGGGGGTTCAAATCCCTCCGCGCTCGTTGAGAAAGAAAAAAGAAGGTTAGCTTAAAAAGGCGTTGAACAGATTGAGGGTTCGTAAACGCTGCGTTGATACTAAGGCATCATATTGTAGCTTTATACGTAACATGGAGCGGACACGAGCACGAAGCTCAATACTGTTAATTGGTTTTGAGACAAAATCATCGGCTCCTGCATCTAAGGAACGAGCTAAATCTTCCTTGGAACTCAAAGCAGTAACCATGATAATGGGAATATGAGACCAACGCTGGTTGGACTTAATCCTCTGGCAGGTTTCTCTGCCATCCATCTGTGGCATCATCAAATCTAGTAAGATGACATCTGGTTGGATTTCGTCTATCTGACTCAAGGCTTCTTGGCCACTAGCTAAGTAGGTTAAGTTATAATTCTCGCGATAGAGTAGTCCCTCAATTACCTCAAAAATGCTTTCCTCGTCGTCTATTACTAGTACAGAATGCTTTTTCTGCTCTATATCAGTCATTGAGTTGTTCAGGTAAGAATGGCCTTTGTTCCATTTTTACCTACAATTGTGATTGGCTTCAACTTTTAAGAAACACTCGGGCTAATGGATAATGGATAATGGATAATTGATAATTGATAATTGATAATTGATAATTGCTAATGGATAATTGCTCTTCAGAAACTAAAAAACACTGATTTAGGTCTAAAAACCTTGATATAATTAGTTTCTAGCGTTCTTTTTCAGCGATTGATCAATTTTGAATTTTGAATTTTGAATTCGCCGTTAGGCGCTTATTACTTCAAAATCCGAATCAATGGACTTATTCAGCAAACCCTACTTAACTCGCAGGTACAGGCAATGGCGAATGCTATTACTCAAGGGTGTTGTAAATTGTTCTATTGACTCAATCACACCACCTATCTGTTTCAATACTGGTAGAAGAGCATTTGTTTCCTCATCAGTCCAATGACCTCGATAAAGAATAGCCAAACCTCCAGTTTTTAGCAAGGGTAGGGCATATTCTGCACAAACCGATGTTTTGCCAACAGCACGAACTAAAGCAATATCATACTGCTGCCGGTGCTGTTGTTGTTGCGCGATCGCTTCGGCTCTACCAACTACTGTAGTAACATTCTTTATGCCCAACCTGGGTATTAAATCCGACAAAAAGTTGATTTTTTTGCGGGTGGAATCGAGTAAAGTAACCTGAGTGTGAGGAAATGCGATCGCTACTGGTAGTCCGGGAAATCCTGCACCAGTACCAATGTCAATCACCTGCTGTGATGGTGTAGTCAGAGATGTCAATCTAGGTACTACTCCCCGTAGAGAATCCCACAAATGTTTTTCCCAGAACTCCTCAGGGGTAGTAATCCGAGTTAAATTTAACTGGCGATTGCCCTCCAAAATCTCTTCATACAGCTGCTGAAACTGAGCCTTACATGGCTCATCTGGTAACCAGTTTAGGGTTTGCTGCCAAACTGTATCCATCTCTGGCAGTTTGTTATTTGTCATTGGTCATTTGTTGTTTGTCATTGGTCATTGGTCATTTGTTGTTTGTTATTTGTTATTTGTCAATTACCCATTCTCAATTCTCAATTCCCCATTCTCCATTCTCAATTCCCCATTCCCCATTCTCAATTCTCAATTCTCAATTCTCAATTCTCCATTCTCCATTCCTCACAGTCTCTGAGCAATTACAGCATAGAATGGATCGCTACCACCAATACCGAGCATTTGGAGAAAAGTGGGTACATCTGATTTATTGGCAATCACTTCTGGGGTGCTTAATCCGGGTACAGACTTCAAGTAACCTTTCACTAACTCCACCCGACTGGCTTCCGTACCATCCCGCCATGCCGCGATCGCTTTTTGGAAAAACATCCGGTTAGAAAAGCTGATAATTACTATACCACCAGGTTTGAGAATGCGGTGAATTTCGGAAAATATGGCTTCTGGGTATTGTAGATACTGAACAGAAACACAGTTAAGGACTGCATCAAAATCCTGATCCGGTAAGGGCAACTGGGGATTTTCGTTGAGGTTTTGGACAAAGTAGTGATGAAATCGAGGATTACGGGCTAGTTCCTCTTCATTCATACCATGCCCCTCGACGTGAGCAAATTCCCTCTCCTCTGGCAGGTGAGATACATAGCTGCTCATCATATCCAGGATACGGCTATGAGGCTTGAGGCGATTGCCATACAGTTGGGTTAACTGATCGATAAAACCTTCATCAACATGGGTAACGAACCTTGGCACTGAATAAAACTGCCTATCGTCGGTATCATCAAGTTTAGTACGTTGTTGTGGTCGCAGCAGCATAGTTGTCAAAGGAAAATAGCTTTGCCTCTCAGCTTCTAAAAATTATAAGATGTTAGGTAATTGGATATTTTATATGAAATTACCTTAATTTTTGCCAGGGTATGAACAAAGCAGATATTGAATTCTTCAAATCTTCACCAAACAGGGAGTATCAGAAACTAATGCTCTTTGCTCAGCTTGAGCAGCGAGGGGAGGAGTTGCGAGTAGAAATGCCGACGGTTAATGATGCAGAAGTTTTGATTACAGATTATCGGGTAATACTGATGCAAAAAATGTTAGGTCTTGGATGGGCAAAATTGATTCATATTTGCTGCCCCGGTGAAACTACTTACCGCATCCCTATCCATTGTTTATTGACATTGATTATAGAAGATTTTCGCTAATCATAACATATTAAATCTGGGTTATATAGCTTAAACTAATGTATTAATTTTGGTAAGAAACCTCTGTTGAGATAAACTTTCTTACCAATTAGGAACTTGTAGGGGGAGTTGAGATAAAATATCTACACCAACTTCCACAAAAACTTGAGCGTTCACTTTACCCCTAGTGGCGTGACACAGCTAAAATGGTGATTTAGAGACAAGGGGGACAAGGGAGATAGGGGAAAATCTTGATTTATAGGCATTATAACCAATATGATAAGTTTTCCTTGTATCTTACTTATTACTTATTACTTATTACTTATTACTTCAAAACCCGTTTCTCTCGCCACATTTTTAAGTGTGTCGCGCCACTACACTATTCGCTAAGTTCGGATTTCAATAACCGGTGGTACTGCTTGATATTTCGCTAGTATATACCTAGTTAACAAGTAAATGTTTGGTAAGGTCATTAGAAAAGTCTCATGAGCAATACCAGTAACTTTCGTCAAGCAATGGCTGAGGCTAGAGGTCAAAGCCTGATTGGCCCTAACGTCATTGCAAATGCTCTCCCCTTTGTTGGTGGCGGACTAGTCCTAACCGCTGTCGGTACTTACGGTGGTTTGGGAGTCCTGAGCACTCGTCCAGATATCTTTATGACAACCTTCTGGGTTGCCCTGATTGCTGAGTTAGCTCTTTTCTTCGTTGCCCGTGGCATTGCTGAAAAGGGAAACAACAGCGTCGCGCTGCCTTTGTTGGCAACCTATAGTTTGCTATCCGGTTACACCCTCAGCGGCATTATTTATGTTGCTCTGAGTACCCAGGGCGTTGGTATGCAAGGCATTGGCATTGCTGCCCTTGGTTGTGGCATAACCTTTGTTGCCGCCCGTCAAATTGGCTCCAATCTCTCGGATAAGGATGGCATGGCCTTAACCAAGACCATCTACTTGGGTTTGATAGCCTTGGTAGTAGTCATAGTTGGTCAATTGCTATTATCCTTTTTTGGCGTCTACACACCAACTTGGCTAGATATCGCCATCTCCGGTATTGGTGTCTTTTTGTTTGCTGGAGCGGCGGTAGTCGATTTCTACATCCTGCCACGAACCTACAAGGATGAGCAGTATCTGCCTGCTGCCCTGTCGATGTACCTAACTTACATCAACCTGTTTATCTTTATTTTACGGTTGCTGATTCTTCTGAGTGGTGGCGGCAGAGACTAGGTGTTAGGTGGTAGGGGCACAGTTCAAAACTACTGGACTGACACATCTAAAAATGTAGGTTGGGTGGAACGTTTGCGTAGCGTCTCCGAAGGAGAAGTGAAACCCAACAAAGCATTACTGGCGTTGGGTTACGCTATCGCTACACCCAACCTACTCATTCCCTCATTTTAGCTGTGTCATGCCACTACTAGACCGACAAACCTTAAACGGTAGTTTAGATTTTCGTAGTGCGAGCATCTTGCTCGCTTTTTATATCCCTCTAGAACACCGATTCAATAATAAAATTTGACAAATTGAGAAACGAAAAATCAATACTTTCAGCTCTCCTCTGCTCCCCTGCTCCCCTGCTCCCCTGCTCCCCTGAGCCGTGCTCCTACTTTTTCAAGAGGGAAAACTTTCGTTACAATAATAAATGGCAACCCTAAAGCGGTAGCGAAAAAGAGGAATATTGATGGAAGTACTAGATATTAAACGGGAAGTCGAAACTTTGTCGGAACGCCTGGGGAAAACCCAGGACTATCTTTGACGTTGCAGCTGTAAATGCCAAAATTCAGGACTTGGAACAGCAGGCTGCTCAACCGGATTTTTGGGATGAGCAAAATACTGCTCAGCAAATTCTTCAAGAACTCAATGAGCTTAAATCTAACCTGGAACAGTATCAGCAGTGGCAAGTCAGTCTCGAAGATGCCAAAGCTGTAATTGAGTTGCTGGAGTTAGAAACTGATGAAGGACTTCTAGCAGAAGCCGAAACTAATCTTACTCAGCTCAACCAGGAACTTGACCGGTGGGAGTTGGAGCAGCTGCTATCTGGTAGTTATGATGCCAAAGGGGCAGTACTCACTATTAATGCTGGTGCCGGTGGTACTGATGCCCAAGATTGGGCTGAAATGTTACTGCGTATGTACAACCGTTGGGGAGAAAAGCGCGGCTATAAGGTTCATTTGGCTGAAATTTCCGAAGGAGACGAAGCGGGTATTAAGTCTGCTACTTTGGAAATTAATGGACTTCGTGCCTATGGTTACCTCAAAGCAGAGAAGGGAACCCATCGCTTAGTGAGGATTTCTCCCTTCAATGCCAACGGCAAGCGACAGACTAGCTTTGCTGGGGTAGAAGTGATGCCGCTGATTGATAATTCAGTTGAGCTGGATATCCCAGAGACAGACTTAGAAGTCACTACCTCCCGTGCTGGTGGTAAGGGAGGACAAAATGTCAACAAAGTGGAAACTGCTGTACGGATTGTCCATCTTCCTACTGGCATTGCTGTACGCTGTACCCAAGAGCGATCGCAACTGCAAAATAAAGAAAAAGCCCTAGCTTTGCTCAAGGCAAAGTTACTAGTGGTTGCGGAGGAACAAAAAGCCCAAGAAATTGCCGAAATTCGAGGCGATATGGTAGAAGCGGCTTGGGGTAACCAAATCCGTAACTATGTTTTCCATCCCTACCAAATGGTGAAAGACTTGCGCACTAATGTTGAGACAACGGCAGTTAGTGATGTCCTTGACGGTGAAATTGAACACTTTATTGAAGCTTACCTTCGTCAGGAAAGTAAGTCCTAGTAGCGCGACACAGCTAAAATAGTGGGTTAGAAACGGGTCTTGAAGTAATAAGTAATAAGTAATAAGTAATAAGTAAGATACAAGAAAAACTTATCATATCGGTTATAATGCCTATAAATCGATATCTACTCATCACTCATTATTCATTACTCATTACTCATTACTTCGTATTCCACCATTTTAGCTGTGTCAGTCCAGTAGGTGTTAGTAGTGGAATAAGTAGGTTGGGTGTAGCGATAGCGTAACCCAACTCCGGAGGACATTGTGTTGGGTTTCACTCCGTTTCACCCAACCTACAATTTTAGGTAGTGCGAGCATCTTGCTCGCTTTTTACCTCTAGCGAGCGAGACGCTCGCACTACATTTTCTCATTCTAAATTCTAAATTCTAAATTCTAAATTCTAAATTCCCCACTTGTTTCTAACCCACCATTTTAGCTGTGTCACGCCAGTAGTGGACTGACACACCTAAAATGATAGAATAGATTTTGGCTCAAAACAGAAATTTACAAAAAAAGCTGTCGATTCCTATTTCACTATTTAAGCTGTGTCACGCCATTACTCAAGTAAGCGATCGCGTCGTTTTTATGGTATATTTTTACAATGGGAAAATATGTGCGCCTGTAAACAAAAATATCGACAATAGGCAAAAGTGCAGGGCGGGTTTGACAGGATTACCACTATTGAATTGGTGAATATTCCGGCTAAACTCGCCTCTAAAGATATACCTGACCGGAATTTATTCCCAATCCCCAATTCCCAATTCGACCTTCCAATGTGTCTGTGTATTAATCCCAACTGTACCAATCCCCAAAATCCCGATAATTTCCTCTTCTGCCAAGCCTGTGGTTCGGAATTGCTGCTGGTAAGGGAATATCGAGTGAGTCAGTTACTCAGTGATAAAGGGGGATTTGGGAAAACTTATGAGGTGAGTCAGGGTAGTCAGACTAAAGTACTTAAAGTTCTGATTAACAACCAACCTAAAGCTATCGATTTATTTAAGCAAGAAGCACAGGTTCTTCAACAACTCAATCATCCGGGGATTCCCAAGGGAGATAGATACTTTACCTTCCTACCGAGAAACTCTCAACAACCTTTGCACTGTCTGGTGATGGAGAAGATTGAAGGATTGGATTTGGAAGAGTATCAGCAACAACGGCAAAATTATCCGATTGATCAGTATTCCGCTCTAAAATGGCTCTTACAATTGGCTGAGATTTTGGATGAAGTGCATCAACAGCAGTTTTTCCATCGGGATATCAAGCCATCGAATATTATCCTCAAGCCAGATGGGCAGTTAGTGCTGATCGATTTTGGTACGGTGAGGGCAATTACGGCTACTTACTTGGGAAAACAATCTTCTGGACAAGTGACGAAAATTGCTTCTGGTGGTTATACACCCACAGAACAACTTAACCGTCAAGCAGTACCCCAGTCAGATTTCTTTGCTTTAGGACGTACTTTTGTCTTTTTGCTGACGGGTAGGGAACCGACTGATGTAGAAATGTATGAC
>JAAHHL010000910.1 GCA_010672185.1 Caldora sp. SIO3E6
TCTTGTGAGCCCCACCCTCCCCACCCTCCCCACACCCATCCCCTCAGCTTCCCGGCTCCTGGTTTTCCTCTTCTAGGACAACTTTAGCTGCCTGGAGTGCCCGCTCTTTACCCTTGCTCGCTTCCTGGTAATCAGATTTGTAGCGTAAGGCTTGCTCAAAGGAGGTAACCGCTTGTGAATATTGCTTTAAGTTGAATAGAGCATTGCCCCGACTATTCCAAACTTCGTAGTAGTCTGGTTTAAGGGCAACGGCTTGATTGTAAGAAGCGATCGCTCCTTGGTAATTCTTGAGGTTATAGAGAGCATTGCCCCGACTGTACCAAGCTTGGGGATAATTCTTATGAAATTTAATCCCTTGATCATAAGAAGCGATCGCATCTTCGTATCGCCGCAATTGATGCAGTGCCCAACCACGGTCATACCAAGCCTGATAATGGTCTGATTGGTATTTCAGGGTTTGGTCAAAGGAGTCAACTGCCTCTTCGTATTGCCTTAAGTTCCTCAGAGCACTACCCCGACTATACCAAGCACTAAAAAATCTTGGCTCAAATTGAACAGCTTGGTCATAAGATGCCACTGCTTCTGGGTACTTTTGTAAATTGCTCAGGGCATTACCCCGTTGATACCAGGCTCCAGAGGAATCAGGCTTGTATTCCACCGCCTGATCATAGGATGCTACTGCCTCTTCGTAACGACGTAAATTGTGCAGTGCCCAGCCACGCCTGTACCAAGCCTGGAAGTAATCTGGTTGCAATTCCAGCGCTTGGTCAAAAGACGCGATCGCTGCAGAATATTGTTGCAGCTTAATCTGTACATCACCGCGACCCTGCCAAGCTTCGAGACTGTCTGACTCAATTGTGAGAGCAGCATCAAAGGCATCAATAGCTTCTTCGTAACGCTGCAATTGAGCTAATGCCTCACCTCGAGAGTTCCAGGCTTCTAGATAATCCGGTTGAATTTGGATTGCTTGATCATAAGCTTCGAGAGCTTCTTCATACTGCTGTAATTGCGATAGAGTATTTCCTTGACCCTGCCAAGCTTCAGCGTACCCTGGTTTAATTTCCACTGCTTGTTGGTAAGCATCAAGAGCCTGTTCATACCGCTTTAAATCGAAGAAAGTCTCTCCTCGTCTATACAAATCAGTGGCATTGGCAGACTTAAGCACATTGAGCAGCAAAACTGTTGCCCCTACCCCCATACCGATCACACCCATAGCAATTAAAATTTTTTTGAAGACTGGTCTGAAACGTCTGGCTTGAGCAGTTATCTTGGGTTTAGTAGCTATTTGGGAAGGCGAGGTTACAGGCAAAGCTAAGGTGTTGCTGCTGGTAACAATACTTAAATCTTTAAGCATTTGTAAGCAGGAAGCAGCGGACTGGTAGCGCTCCCGGAAGTCATAACGCACCATTTTATCTAATACTCTAGCCAACTCAGGTCTAACTTTTGCTTGGTCTTGCCAGCTAATTTCACCAGTCTCCTGATTCATTGGTAACTGGTGAGGCTGTAAGCCAGTAAGAGATTGAATCGCTATAACCCCTACAGCATAAATATCACTACTTAATCGGGGATTACCGTTAGCTTGCTCACTAGGTCGATAGCCAGGAGTACCGATTGCTACAGTAAAGCTGGTTTTTCCTCCTTGGATTACCTGGGTGCTAACTTGTTTAACTGCACCAAAGTCGATCAAGACTAACTTACCGTCTTGCTTACGTCGGATGATATTGTGAGGATTGATATCCCGGTGAATAACCTTCTGTTCATGGACGAACTCGAGAATTTCCAGTATATCCTGTAACAGGGAAATCACTTGAGCTTCACCTAGCCGCTTTCCCGATGTGAGTTCTTGGCTGAGGTCATTTCCTTCAATCAACTCCTGTACTAGGTAAAATTCTTTATTTTCTTCAAAGAAAGCAAATAATCGAGGTATTTGCTCGTGGATTCCCAACTGATAAAGGACTTTAGCTTCGGTATCAAACAAACGCCTTGCTATCTGTAAAGTCGAAGGGTCACTCGCTTGAGGCTTGAGTTGCTTCACCACACACTGCTGTTGCTCAGGAAGGTGTTGATCTTGAGCAATAAAGGTCTTACCAAACCCACCTTGTCCTAATTGACTGATGATCTTGTAGCGTCCGCCAATTGTTTGTCCTGAACCCGAAAGCATGACACTTTACCAGAGAGTGAACACTCCCCGCATTTTTAGAGCAGGGATTCTAAGTTCATCGTAACTAAAGCAAGACATGAACTCGGAGAATTCAAGAAGAGTGCAATCATATTTCACTCTTCTTCTTCCACAGAAAAAGCTTCCAACTCCGCCTCTAATTCCTCGATTGTCGGTAACTCTGTCTGCAACTGCTCCGGTAAAGACTTAGTAATCTGTGCTTGCCATTGGGCAACTCCAATAGGTTTGGTCATATCCCGCAACGCATATTCTGCCGTTACTTGTTCCCTTGTCTTGCACAAAATCATCCCAATACTCGGATTGTCCGCTGGATGTTTCTGATTGAGGAGCGGGTAACGTTTGCTCAAAATTAGCGATCGCTTTGCCTGCTCGATGGTAAAGACCGGTTTCAATTTGTAAGCTTAAAACATTCCGCGACCATCCATTCTCTATAGTTTTACGGATGTACCATTCTCGTTCTTGGGCATCTTGAATTTTATTAAGCAGTACTAAATTGTGACCCCAAGGAATTTCTGCAACAACTTGTTGCAGAATTGGGTTGTCTCGAACAGATTCGCTCAACCGCCGCATATTCCATAGGTTGCGGGGAGAAAAACCTTTGAGGTGAGGGAAACTTCTCTTGAGGTCTTGAGAGAGGCGTTCAACAACTGACTTTCCCCATTGTTCCTCCTCCTGCTTCAGTAGTATTTTATCGCCAATGTTTAGGTACAGTTCGAGTAAGGAACGGTTGACCGATAAAGCAGCCTTAATTTGAGCTGATTGGATATTGTGCTTAATTTCTTTGAGAAAAACTTGATACCCTTCATTAGCGTACTGTGCTATGTTGATAGCAGCAAGTAAACAACCACGTTCCCAGGTCGAATCAATGCTAGTTCTAGAGTACAAAGTCAAAGCCAAACAAACTCAATACCGAGCTGTCGAAGAAGCAATTAGAACGGTTCAGTTCATCCGTAACAAGTGTTTGCGTTATTGGATGGATACACCAAGAAAAGTTAATCTCAAGTGTTTTGATTTGAATAAGTACTCTACACAACTACGCAACGAATTCACATTTGTCAAAGCTCTCAACTCAATGGCTTGTCAGGCTTCTGCTGTAGGCGAAGCCCCCCGAAGGGTACGAGCATGGTTTGCCATCTCCGGGTTTTACGAGAATTGCAAGTCCAAGAGACCTGGAAAGAAGGGCTTTCCTCGGTTCCAGAAAAACAATCGTTCGGTTGAATATAAGACCTCAGGATGGAAACTTCACCCAACTAAGAGGCGGATTAGTTTCACTGACAAAAAAGGTATTGGTGAGTTGAAACTTTTAGGCAAGTGGGATGTTCATACCTATCCAGTTAAAGCTATCAAACGAGTTCGATTAATTCGTAGAGCAGATGGGTATTACTGTCAGTTTTGCGTTGGTGTTGAGTGT
>JAAHHL010000911.1 GCA_010672185.1 Caldora sp. SIO3E6
GGATCAATCGGTGGGTTAGTTACTTGAGCAAAGCGCTGTTTGAAGTAGTCATAGAGCAAACGAGGCTTACTAGAGAGCACCGCTAAGGGGATATCATCTCCCATGCAGAAAGTTGGTTCTTTCCCGTCAGTGATCATTGTCTGGATAATCATCTCCAGATCCTCAGCCGTATAACCAAAAGCTGTCTGCTGACGCAATAATTCCGAAGTGTCCAGCAAGGGATTATCAGCAAAGGATTGGGTTTCCAATACCACACGGTTTTGCTGAAGCCACTCCCCATAAGGTTGCCCAGCAGCAACCCGTTGCTTAATTTCCCAATTTTTCAGAATTTCCTGGGTTTCCAAGTCCACGGCAATCATTTGCCCTGGTCCAAGTCTGCCCTTTTCAATAATTTCTGTTTCTGGTAACTCTACCACACCAGCTTCTGATGCAACGATGATATAGCCATCTCGGGTAATACTATAACGAGCCGGTCGTAGTCCATTGCGGTCAAGGGAGGCTCCTACTTTCTTACCATCACCGAACACCAACATTGCTGGACCATCCCAAGCCTCCTGAATACCACTGTAGTATTCATAAAAGTCAACTATTTCCGGATACTGTGCCAAATCCGGTTGATTTTGGTAAGCTTCTGGCACCATCATCATAATTGACTCTGAAGGACTACGTCCCGAGCGCACTAGTAGCTCGAACACATTATCCAATGTTGCTGAGTCACTATTGTCAGGATGCACAAACGGCTTGAGTTCATCTAGGGAAGATTGTTCAACATCTTTGCTATTGCTGATGTCCCCAGAAGGATAAGCTAAGTCTGCCTCCCTGGCCATCATCCAATTGATATTGCCCAATAGGGTGTTGATTTCCCCATTATGCCCTAACAACCGCATGGGCTGAGCCAGGGGCCATTTGGGCATTGTGTTAGTGCTAAAACGCCGATGATAGACGGCAAAAGTACTTTGGTAATTGGAGTCTTGTAAGTCTAGATAAAATTCTCCCAGTACTTCTGAGCGCACCATGCCCTTGTAGACAATTGTGCGGCTAGAGAGGGAACACATATAGACATCCTCAGACCATTTCATACTAGTCTTAGACTCTAAAGCTTTACCAATCCGACGCCTGGTTATGAAAAGTTTATGTTCGAGTTCATCTCCTTTTTCATTGGGAGACTCTACTATCACCTGTTCAATTCGAGGTTGATTGGCTCGTGCTTGAACTCCCAGTAATTCAGACTTCACCGGTACTTCGCGCCAACCCAACACCCTAAAATTGTCTTGAGTTAAGACTTGTTCAATAACTTCACGGGTTTGGTGGAGCCAGGTGGTCTCTTGAGGCAGGAAAACCATACCCACTGCCAACTGCTCTGTTGGTGGCATCTCTAGATTCAATTCAGTGAACCAAGGTTGGAATAACCCCCAAGGAATGGCAGTTAATAAACCCGAACCATCTCCAGAGTCTCTATCTGCACTACAACCACCTCGATGTTCTAGGCAGCCCAAAGCAGATAAAGCTTGTTCAATCAGTTCATGACTTGCCTTGCCTACTTGAGACGCAATAAAACCAACACCACAAGCATCTCGTTCTTCTACTAACCATCGTTGACCCGGATAAGGCTTACCTTGATGAAGTGGTGACACCGGTCGTGTCTGACTCAGTTGACCTTGTTCTTTTTGATTGATGCTCTTGTTATCCATTGAATAATTCACGTTTTTCCTAATATAAAGTTAAAGGATTTAATGGCGTTGAGCCCTCAGCTTTCTTCATACCTTGCTTAGACCCAATTGCAAGAAAAATTAGCAACAATTTGTGCTAATGGTATAGTTACTGTATTGACATCCTCTGGGTCGGGATCAGGATGGAGAGCAGAATCTACCCAAACAACTTAGCTAGTTCTAGCCGTTGAGATAGTCTAGAATAGACTCGGTAGCGATAACGTACCTTCATGTTAACGTTGTACATAATATTTTTGTACAAGACCTAGGAAATATCCGTCCTTCTAAGACGGAGATTGAAACTCATTTATTTTGTCACTCCTCCAATAATTATTTGCTCAACTATTTTTGTGTAGCTGACATAAGGGCTACAAATTTGCGCAACAAAAGGCTAAATTGGTCTTAGCTTAGACCTGTGATAAGAATTTAGTCTTCAAATTATTAGCCAGGAATTAATTTACATGGGAAGCTGACGGTTCCTTCCTGGAAAATTAAGAGATTATTTATATTATAGGAAATGTCCTCATCTGGCAATCCCAACAAGCCGATGAATTACCTTGTAACTTTCAATACATACTATTTGATTAAATTACTATAGCAAGATCGTGTAGTACTTTTGTATTAAAAACGCCAACAAAGTCCTCAGCTTTTCCCTTCTGCCTTCTGACTTGAAAGAGACGCGGGGACGCGGGGACGCGGGGACGCGGAGAGAGGGATTTTCATGCATGGTGGTGAAAAAATTTTTTCATAGGGACTGCCTTCTGCCTTCTGCCTTCTGCCTCCTGCCTTCTGCCTCCTGCCTTGCTTCTTAGTAGTTAAAGTTTTTCTAAAGCAAGGGAATCAAAAGGTGAAGAGTTCGTATAAATTTAACGACTATAGCGTTTCAGTAGTGACAAAGACCGAGACTCATTTGCTATGTTTGTTTTAGATACTTAGCTTGTTGGTGTTAAATTTTACATTAGATGCACCAGAGTAGCTAGTTTGACCCTATAATACTTAGCCGTTCTCAGGAGAAAAGGCATGGTTCAGTCGAGAGAGAAAGATGCTTCTCACATTTCGGCAATTACCCTACCGGCATCCATGGCTGTGAAAGAACCTGGTGCTTATGGTGAGCGACCTTGGGGCTCATTCACAGTTTTGGAAGAAGGGCGAGGATACAAGATTAAGCGAATTGAAGTGAACCCTGGTCACCGCCTGAGCTTACAGATGCATCACCACCGGAGTGAGCACTGGATTGTTGTAAGCGGTACTGCCAAGGTGGTTTGTGGCGACAAAGAATTGATCATTTATCAGAATCAGTCTACCTATGTTCCCCAATGCCATACTCACCGGCTCGAGAATCCGGGTATCATTCCCTTAGTACTGATTGAAGTACAAAATGGGGAGTACCTTGGAGAAGACGATATTGTCCGGTTTGAAGATGACTATTACCGCTCTCAAGGAAAATAGCTAGTGCCGCTGCGCGGAATGAAGAATTAAGAATGAAGAATTAAGAATGCTTATAGAGTAAGGATTCTATTGATCTCACACTGGTTACCTATTTCCGCCGCGCTGCACTAGAAGCAGCGGGAGCATCCCCAAGTTTAAACTTGTAACTTGATCAGCTATTAGCCAAAAAGCTGATAGCTGATAACTAAAACCCCTGAACTCCTTACTTCCTCTTCATTCAATGATTAATCTTAGCCAAGCTGCCGTCAGTGAAATTAGACGCCTACAGGTGAGGCTTAATAACCAAGCAGCACGATTGCGTTTAGGGGTTCAAGCTGGTGGGTGTGCCCAACTTTACTACACTATTGACTTTGATGACGAGATCAATCCTGGTGATCACATTTATGACCGTGAAGGCATTTCTGTCATAGTAGATACTCCCAGCCTC
>JAAHHL010000912.1 GCA_010672185.1 Caldora sp. SIO3E6
TTACAGCACCAGTGTAGCTAATCCCTTACTGCGAGTCCTCCAGATCCCCGACTTCTCGGTTCCAACTGTGATTAATCAAGACAAACCGGTAAAAGAAGTCGGGGATCTACCACCTGCGCGATTGCTTATTATCGCAAATTACAACAACAAGCGATCGCTTTCAGCACCAGCTTGCGTTGATCGCTTACTCTGAGATCTCCAGATCCCCGACTTCTCGTTTCAAACCGTGATTAATCAAGACAAACCGATAGAAGAAGTCGGGGATCTACCACCTGCGCTGATCGCTTATTATCGTAAATTACAACAACAAGCGATCGCTTACAGCACCAGCGTAGCTAATCCCTTACTGCGAGTCCTCCAGATCCCCGACTTCTCGGTTCCAACTGTGATTAATCAAGGCAAACCGATAGAAGAAGTCGGGGATCTACCACCTGCGCGATTGCTTATTATCGCAAATTACAACAACAAGCGATCGCTCTCTCTTGTAGATTGGGCAAAACACACATTACACATATTGTAGGGGCGGGTTTAGGAATAACCTATCCCATTGAACCCGAATCTTGGAATCAAAACCCGCCCTGTCGGTATCCTCCCCATAGGCCAAATCTACCCCAAAGATACATTACACATATTGTAGGGGCGGGTTTAGGAATAACCTATCCCATTGAACCCGAATCTTGGAATCAAAACCCGCCCTGTCTTTCGGTAAGGTTATCCACAGGGCGGGTTTTGTACAAAAATTATTGTTGATGTCCCTATCATATCCCTAAACCCGCCCCTACAAATTTACGTGTTTTTATTACCAATTCTCCATTCCCCATTCCCAATTTTAAATTTTTTTGCTATCATTATGAATAATGGGAAAGTTGTGTGCCTGTAGATAAAGTACAACTCCTAATGTCTTGAAAGTATCAGCATAAACTTCCCTCCTGTGGAACTGGCATCAGTGCCAGTAAAGAGTCTGACACAGGCTAGAAGCCTGTTCCACATTCATTAATTCTCAATTTTCAATTACTGTTTGCATCCTGTCGAAGCTGTTCAAGGTTTTTACGAACAGTTTTGGTTTTGGGATGTTCATTACCTAAGAGTTTTTTATTCAATGCAAGTGCTTGGAGATAGAGAGGCTCAGCTTCTTCATACCTCCCTTGTGACTTGTAGAGATTCGCAAGATTGTTGATGCTAGTAGCTACATCGGGATGCTCATTACCCAAGAGCTTTTTATCCAATACCAGGGCTTGGAGATAGAGAAATTCCGCCTCCTCATACCTCCCTTGTGATGAATAGAGATATGCCAGATTGTTGATGCTAGTAGCCACATTCGGATGTTCATTACCTAAGAGTTTTTTCAACAATACAAGTGCTTGAAGCAAGAGAGGTTCTGCTTCTTCATACCTCCCTTGTGAGTTGTAGAGTGCTGCCAGATTGTTGATGCTAGTAGCCACATCGGGATGCTCATTACCCAAGAGCTTTTGCCTCAATGCAAGTGCTTGAAGCAAGAGAGGTTCTGCTTCCTCATACCTCCCTTGTAAGTCGTAGAGTGTTGCCAGATTGTTGATGCTAGTAGCCACATTGGGATGCTCATTACCCAAGAGCTTTTGCCTCAATGCCAGTGTTTGTTGATAGAGAGGTTCTGCTTCTTCATACCTCCCTTGTGACTTGTAGAGTGTTGCCAGATTGTTGATGCTAGTAGCTACAGAGGGATGTTCATTACCCAAGAGCTTTTGACTCAATGCCAGGGATTGTTGATAGAGAGGTTCTGCTTCCTCATACCTCCCTTGTGACTTGTAGAGTAATGCCAGGTTGTTGATGCTAGTAGCTACATCGGGATGCTCATTACCTAGACGAGTTTTTGCCTCCAAGCAACATCCTTCATACCACTTAACTGCTGGAAGATAAGCTCCTTGCCCCTCATAAAAACGACCTAAACCAACAAAAGGTATGATTAAATCCTCATCTTTCAACCAATTCTTGTGAACTGTTGCTGCTTCTGCCAGTTGAGGGATAATGGGAGTAGCTTCGGCAATATCTTGCTGAATTGGCGTACCGGGAATTTTTTGTGCCTCTACCACCATCACTTGACAAAACCTTCCCTTCAGCAGGTTAGCTTCTACCAATTGTTCCAACTTACCGCTAACAAACTCTCGTATTAGCTGATGTAACTGATAACTACCCTTATCCCGCCTTTCCAATAAACTCAAACCTAACAAAGACTTATCTCTGATATCCTCCAAATTTTCCTCGTCTTGCTCCGGTAAGCATTGTTTCACTAACTCCCAAGGAATAGGTGCTAAAGCAAAGATACTCAGTAAACATCCTAACTCTTGGGCTGACTGATCTAATTCTTGCCAACTCAGCTCAAAAGCCGCCGCTACTCCCCTTTTTGCCGTCATATCAGGAGAGCATTGTTCCAATGAGCGATGTTCCAATCCCAATCTTTGCCGCATTTGAGCCAAAGATAAATCTTGTTTCCGTTGCAAATAGCGCCCAACTAACTCCAATCCCAAAGGCAAATATCCCAAATCCCCACAAAGCTGTTTTGCCTGGTTGATTTCCCCTTGGATACGCTTTTTTCCCACAAACGACACCAACAATTTTAAAGAAGCTTTTTCCGAGAGCACCTCTAAGTTTAGTTGCTCAAAAGACTCGCCTAACCATTGCCGCCTGGTAGTAATCAGTACCTTGAACCGTGATTCAGCAGGAGGTAAATAAGATTTTATCGCTTGATAATCCCTAACATCATCCAGCACCACCAGCACTTCCCCTTCTCGCCAACTGCGCCAACAGTAACTTACCTGATCCTTTAATTTCCAGTCATCTGGTGGCTTTAAGTCTAATTGGGTTCTGGCAAAATTGACAATCTGAGTGCCGATATCAACTTCCCCAGCCTGCAACCAACAAATACCACCGGTATAAGTTGACTGCTGTTGATGATATCGGGAATATTGCAGTGCTAGTTCAGTTTTTCCAATCCCTCCCATACCAGCAATTGCACAAATAGCCACTCGCTCCTTCTCCTGCAACTTTTCGTGTAGGCTGGAGAGGGTTTTGTTGCGTCCCACAAATTTAACTACACCGCTGTAGGGCAGATTGTGGGGTATTCCAGTAGGGGGATTTAACTTTGTCCGTTCCCATTCGGACGAGTTCGGTCAAATGTGAACATTACCGTGAATTGGACTATTCTGGAAGACTCCAGTGTTTCTACTATTTTGAAAGTCTTGAGTGCTTCCGACATTACCCCCAGAAATAGTAGTTCCTTGGAAAAGAGCATTAATTTTCTCAGCTAACTTGCCCGAATTCTGAACTGTTGCCTGAGACTTCATCTCCTCGACAACCTTTTTTATCGCTTCCGCCAGTTGGGAATCTTCTGTCACCGTTGCCCCTATCTGCTGCACCGCCTCAGCAATTTCCGGTTCAGCCTTAGCAGCTTCCCCTACTTCTAGCACCGCTTGACCAAAATCCAGGGGTACATCCTCTGCTTGTTCAAGAGCAATCACTGTTTGAGGTGCCTTACCTCTGAGACGTTGGAGTAAAATGGCTCCTTGGTCAAATAGCTTCTCTCCGAATGTTTCTCCAGTCTTTTCCA
>JAAHHL010000913.1 GCA_010672185.1 Caldora sp. SIO3E6
AAATATCTCCCTTGTCCCCTTGTCTCCCTTGTCTCCCTTGTCCCCTTGTCTCCCTTGTCTCCCCTTGTCCCCCTTGTCCCCCTTGTCCCCCTTGTCCCCCCACACCCTAAACAACCCACACCCTCACTGCCAAAGGAAGTGCTAAAGAACCTCTCTTCCCAAATAAGGTTGCAGAACTTCCGGTACTCTTACTGTGCCATCTGGTTGCTGATAGTTTTCCAAGATTGCTGCCATGGTGCGCCCGACAGCTAAACCAGAACCGTTGAGAGTGTGAACAAACTGGGTTCCTTTTTTGCCCACTTCCTTGAAGCGGATATTGCTACGCCTTGCCTGAAAATCAAGGCAATTGGAGCAGCTGGAAATCTCACGGTATTTGCCAGAAGAGGGCAGCCAAACTTCTAAGTCATAGGTTTTGGCAGCAGAGAAACCTATATCACCAGTACAGAGTTCTATGGTGCGGTAGGGGAGTTTTAAGGCTTCCAAAATTGCTTCAGCATTCCGTACCAGTTTTTGATGCTCTTCCTCTGAAGTACTAGGATGGACAATTTTCACCAACTCAACTTTATTAAATTGATGTAGTCGAATCAGTCCCCTGGTATCTCTGCCATAACTGCCAGCTTCTCGACGAAAGCAAGGGGTATAAGCACAGTGATTAATCGGTAGTTGAGACGCTTCGAGGATTTCGTCTCGGTAGAGGTTGACTAGGGATACTTCCGCAGTAGGAGCAAGCCACAAATCATCAGCATCACACTTAAAGCTTTCTTCCGCAAACTTGGGCAACTGTCCCGTACCCGTTAAAGACTGACTGTTGATCAGCATTGGGGGCATCACTTCCAGGTAACCAGCGGTAGTTTGCTGAGCTAACATAAAGTTAATCAGCGATCGCTCTAAAGCTGCACCGGCTCCCATCAAAGTGACAAACCGACTCTGGGCAATTTTTACTGCTCGCTCGAAATTGAGTATCTTTAGCTGCTCACCAATTTCCCAATGGGGAAGAATCTTGTCGTTTTCGGGAAGGTATTGATCACCCCAACGGCGCACTTCGACATTTTCTTGTTCACTTTTACCGAGAGGGGTGGATTCACTAGGTAAGTTAGGCAGAGTTAATAACAGTGCCTCTAATTCAACCTTCAGCTCTTTTTCCTGGGGTTCGAGTTCACTCAGAGTAGATTTGACTTGATTGCCATCTGCTCGCAATGCTTGAATTTCTGGTGAATTGGGACTGTTACCAGCTTTGATTTTTTGACCAATCAATTTGCCGATTTCATTACTGCGAGCCTGCAACTGAGTGCGGGATGTTTCTAGTTCCCGCTGGCGTTGGTTCAGTTCCAGAATCGGTTTCAAGTCATATTGACCAATACCACGTCGGTCTAGCAGTTCTTGGATCGTTTGGGGATTTTGCCGAATTTGCTTTAGGTCAAGCACAGAATTTTTTTCAGACTTGCTGCGATCGCTTAGCTTCTCAATACGGATTTAGCAGTTACCTTAAGAGGCTAGCGATCGCTTGAGAATACTAGTGTACATCAATACCAATCTGCCACAGTTCGTTCTCAAAGTACAATTTTTTCACAAAACTCCTAAGAAACACTCTGGCTAATGGCTAATGGCTAATCGCTAATTGCTAATTGCTAATGGCTAATCGCCAATTGCTTTCAAGAAACAAGGCTCCGAGGCAGGAGGCAGGAGGGAAGAGGATTTGGCTTGTTTCTTTCATTCGTAGGGGGCGGTGCGCCGCCCGTGGGGCGGCTCCTAAGAAACACAAGGGAATGGGGAACAGGGAACGGGGAATAGAGAACAGTGTTCAAAAAATTATTAATAAAATATAAAAATTTTAGCAATATTAGGTATAATTACTTTACGACAACATCATATAAAGCTGGGCTCATAACATCAAAAGACCGCTTTCCAAGTATTGGAGGCGGATGTTCCTATTTTTGTCAACAACCAGTTGCTTGATGGTTATTAATAATTTTGGATAGTTAAACTAAGTAACCTATGCCGGAGAATTCATGGTCAGAAAATGATAGTGGGAGTGAGATTGACCCAATTAGCTCCCTGTTATCTGAATTGTCAGATGATGATTTTAAAAGTGACTTCTTCTTGCATGGACAAGAAGGACGACGACGTAAGGCAGCTTTGACGTTAACGATCATTTGGGGTAGTACTATTACCCTACATTTAGTATCTTGGGGCTCCTGGTTAGTTTGGGGCTTAATGACGCTCCTGCTAGTTCATGTATTCAGGTTATTCCTAGCTCGACCTTTAACCATACCTGAACCCCTCTGTGATCAAGAACAAGCGAATTTTCCTGAGGTTTCTTTGCTAGTTGCAGCTAAGAATGAGGAAGCTGTAATCAAGAACTTAGTGGAGATGCTATGTAATTTAGATTACCCAAAAGATAAGTATGAGCTCTGGGTGATTGACGATTATAGCACTGACCAAACACCAGCTCTCTTAGATCAACTGGCTACCCAATACGAGCAGTTGAAGGTACTGCATCGAGCCGCTGATGCCGGTGGTGGTAAATCAGGAGCACTGAATCAGGTGCTACCCCTTACCAAAGGAGAGGTTGTCGGGGTGTTTGATGCTGATGCTCATGTGCCCAAAGATTTGCTTAAGCGTGTTTTGCCTTTGTTTAAGCAAGAGTCAATAGGAGCAGTGCAGGTACGCAAAGCGATTGCTAATAGCTCATTGAATTTTTGGACAAAAGGACAAAAGGCAGAAATGGCTCTTGATAGTTTTATACAAGAGCAACGCATTGCTGTTGGTGGGGTTGGCGAATTGCGAGGCAACGGTCAATTTGTCCGGCGCACAGCCTTAGAACGTTGTGGCAACTGGAATGAGCAAACCATCACCGATGATTTAGATTTGACTTTAAGGTTGCATCTAGACAACTGGAATATTCACTTTCTCAGCTATCCCCCTGTAGAAGAAGAAGGTGTGACCAACGCTTTAGCACTCTGGCATCAGCGTAGCCGCTGGGCGGAAGGAGGATACCAGCGCTATTTGGACTATTGGCGTCTAATTGCCAATTATCCTCTGGGTATAGGAAAAGCACTAGATTTGTTCGGCTTTATCTTCATACAATATCTGTTGCCTGCTGCCATGGTACCGGATTTTCTAATGGCGATCGCTCGCAATCGTCTACCCATCCTTACTCCTTTGACTGGTCTGAGTCTCACTTTTCCTTTAATTGGGATGTTCTTGGGATTGCGTCGCACCCGCATAGACAAGGGTCTGACTTTCTCGCAACTCCTGGTCCTCTTCTGGCAGACTCTCAGGGGCAACCTCTATCTAATCCACTGGGTTTTGGTGATGGCTAGCACTACTGCTCGAATGTCCGTGCGTCCTAAAAAGTTAAAGTGGGTTAAAACTGTGCATCAAGGTACTCAGCTTCTAAATCGTGGCTGAAAATGGCTCAGGTTTTAGGGGATTTCTTCCGAAAAAATGTATCTATTGTAGTGGACTGACCCACCTAAAACTGTGCAATAGATTTTGGTTTCTAGTTCTTTCTTACTTGTTACTTTTTACTTGTTACTTTTTACTTCAAAACCAGTTTCTAATGCACTATTTTAGGTGGGT
>JAAHHL010000914.1 GCA_010672185.1 Caldora sp. SIO3E6
TGTGTTGAATTACGTAACTAAAACTTACTCTAGTTTTTCTTTAAAAATCTTTGGTTTTGGTTCTGCTACCTCACAATCAGGAATTTTTTGGTGGGGTGATGCTGGAGAGATAGTGATCGAGTTTAATCTTAAGTATGCTGAGGGCAATAACTCCGAATCATTACAGGGTACACTCAAATTGTTGGATGGAACTTTAAAGGAAGACAAAGGTAGGTGGATCGCTTGTGTTCGCAGTTTAGGTCAAGAAGTTGCTAGGGCTGAGGGAACTTGGTTCTGGGATAATGTCCAATGGTCCGCTTTTTGAGAATTATTCCCCTAGCGCTCTGAAGGCAGGAGGCAGGAGGCAGGAGGCAGGAGGCAGGAGGCAGGAGGCAGTCCCGATGAAAAAATTTTTTACCGCCCCGCCATGCATGAAAATCTCTCTCCGCGTCTCCGCATCCTCGCGTCTCCGCGTCCCCGCGTCTATTTTCAGATTAGGAGGTAAGAAAGCTTGTAGAGTAAGCTTTGTAACCTTTTTTTACTGGTGGGTTATTTCCGCCAAGCTGTACTCGTAGCAACCAACAATAATTCGTGAAAATTTACGGCAATCGGCAACTGAAGACTTTACCGGGAAAAGTAATTCGCCCAACCTCAGCACTAGTGCGGGAAGCAGTATTTAATATCTGGCAGAGTAGTATAGCTGATTGCCGATGGTTAGATTTATGTGCGGGTAATGGTTCAATGGGAGCTGAAGCCCTTTGTCGAGGAGCCTCTTTGGTAATAGGAATTGAAAAATGGGCTAAAGCCTGTGCTGTGATTAAGCAAAATTGGGAGCAAGTTGCCCAACCTAACCAAAATTTTGAGGTTATACGGGGAGATGTTGTTAGGCAGTTAAAAATTCTTGCTGGTAAGCAGTTTGACTACATTTACTTTGACCCCCCCTATGCCAGTAAATTATACCAGCCAGTGTTAGAAGCGATCGCTCATTATCAGCTACTTGACAACATGGGTGAGTTAGCAGTGGAACACAGCGCTAACCAAGCTCCATCGACCCCCTATTCAAATCTCGAAGTTTGTCGCCAGAAAGTCTATGGTAATACTGCATTAACCTTCTATTGTTGTCAGGGCTAATTTGATAAATTATCTTTTGAAATGCGGATTTGTTAATAGACGTTGAATGCAACGCTCAACAGGGTTAAGCATAATATCTCACCAAATATGGTTGAAAAAAAAACGTGTTACTTTACCCCCTAAATCCCCCAATTATGATACCGCTGGCGAACTTAAAACTTGGAAATAAATTGTCCAATTTAGTTGAGAACACCAACGATATGATTGTTCTCCCTCAGCTTCCTCAGCTCCCTCAGCTCCCCATTTTGTAAACAAACATGAATTTTGCCAACGGTATCAATTATGGGGGACTTTAACTATTCAACCGGACATAATATAACGGTGGTATATAGCGTTTCTGAATGAGATGTGATATTGAAGGTCTTCTCTTAACTATATTTAAAAACTCCGTATCTCTTTTTCCTGTTTATTTTTCCTGAATAAAGGAAGAAACTTGATTTTGATAGAATTTTCTACAGATTACTCTTGATTGCTTAAAACTAGCTGTACTTAACTAAAATTATTAAATTTTTATCAAATAAAAATTGACACAAACTTGATGTTACAGATAGATTTTATATAGCACTAATTTAGATTTAAATAGGCATTTAATTGACTTAATATACATATTTTTTCTGCTCTTAGTTGTCAAAATACCAAGAGCACAAGGATAAATATTTATGTATTACTCGTCAATAAATGTGCTGTATTAACAAAAATTAAATTTGGCTATTTTTACTATTTACTACTTGAAAAATTGGAATTATTACCGTTTAAAGTCTAGTTTTTTGCAAATTAGATTCTCCGCAGAAACACAAGGCAGTCTTTATGAAAAGATTTTTTCACTATCAGGTTATGAAAGTAGGAGCGAATGACGATTCGCCCCTACTGTTGCTGCAAGCCGATCCCGCAGGCTAGGCAGGAAGGAAGAAAGTTTGGCTTGTTTCTTCCATTTATCCGAGGTGCCGAGTGCCCGTGGTCTGCTCTTCACTAAGGTGTTTTCAGGAGATTAATCGCAATTTTCGCAAAGCGTGAGGTCAATTTAACTTTTTTGTCTATTCACATAAATCAATTTGTAACTCATCCAAGTGAGAAACGCTGTATCTACTGAAAACCCATTGTTAGACCAAGGACACATCAAGCAACTAACAGTCAAAAACGGAGAACAAAACAATGGCAAATTCCGTCTTTAACTTATCAGACCTCAACGGCAGCAATGGCTTTATTATCAACGGTATTGCTTTAGGTAACGGCTCAGGCTACTCCCTCAGCAGCGCCGGAGATATCAACAATGATGGTATTGATGACCTGATTATTGGAGCATTGTGGGCTGATCCCAACGGCAACAATAATGCAGGTCAAAGCTACGTGGTCTTTGGCAGCAACAATGGCTTTAGTCCCAGTTTTGAGCTTTCGAGTCTAGATGGCTCTAACGGCTTTATCCTCAGCGGCATTAATGCCTTTGACTATTTAGGTAACTCGGTCAGCAGCGCTGGGGATATCAACGGTGATGGTATTGATGACTTGATTATCGGAGCATCAGGAGCCGACCCCAACGGCAACAGTGGAGCAGGCCAAAGCTATGTGTTCTTTGGCAGCAGCAATGGCTTTAGCGCCAACTTCGATCTGTCCAGCCTAGATGGCACTAATGGCTTTATCCTCAACGGGATTGCTGAAGATGACAGGTCAGGCGACTCGGTCAGCAACGCTGGGGACATCAACGGTGATGGCATCGATGATCTGATTATCGGGGCACCTGATGCTGACCCCAACGGTAACAGTGGAGCAGGTCAAAGCTACGTGGTGTTTGGCAGCAGCAACGGCTTTAGCGCCAGCTTCGACCTTTCCAGCCTGGATGGCACTAATGGCTTTATCCTCAACGGCATTGCTGCAAGTGACTTCTCAGGTCGCTCCGTCAGCAGCGCCGGAGACATCAACGGTGATGGCATTGATGACTTGATTATCGGAGCATTAGGAGCTGATCCCAACGGCAACAGTGGAGCAGGTCAAAGCTACGTGGTGTTTGGTAGCAGCAACGGTTTTAGTGCCAGCCTCGACCTTTCCAGCCTTGACGGCAGCAACGGTTTTATCCTCAACGGCATTAATTCCTGGGACTTCTTAGGCGTCTCGGTTAGCAGCATCGGGGATATCAACAATGATGGTATTGATGACCTGATTATCGGGGCACCTGATGCTGACCCCAATGGCAATAGTGATGCAGGTCAGAGCTACGTGGTGTTTGGCAGCAGCAACGGCTTTAGTTCTAGTCTCGACCTTTCGAGCCTTGACGGCAGCAATGGCTTTATCCTCAACGGTATTGCTGTGGGTGACAACTCAGGTCGCTCCGTCAGCAGCGCCGGAGACATCAACGGTGATGGCATTGATGACCTGATTATCGGAGCGCCTAATGCCGACCCCAACGGTAACAGTGATGCAGGCCAAAGTTACGTGGTGTTTGGCAGCAGCAACGGCTTTAGTTCCAGCCTCGAC
>JAAHHL010000915.1 GCA_010672185.1 Caldora sp. SIO3E6
GCTCAAAAACCTGGCATCGACCCGGAAAATCCCTGGGTAACTTTGGGGGATACAGCGGATAAATGCTGCATTCCTTCTTACTTATTACTTGTTACTTGTTACTTGTTACTTATTCAGCAGACCCTAATTATCAATTATCCATTATCAATTATCCATTATCAATTATCCATTATCAATTAACTTTTACTGCTTCAACATAAAGACTCTCCGTTGCTCTAGCCTGTAAGTCAATACAAAGTTCAGCCATTAGGGACTTACCGTAGTCTTGACTCTGTATCGTAGAGAAACCAGCTTGAGCAAAGAGCAACTCCAGGGTAGGATAGTCATAAGCATAGGTATGCTCAAAACCTTGTCGGAAAACAACATTAATTAACTCCATTTTGGTCTGATATTGATTACCAAAGTGAACATCTCTGTTTGCTGAATCCAGAGGTCTAATTTGACTAAGCTTTTCCCAACCTTCTTGACAGTAACCTTGTAGATATTTTCCTGCATCTGGAACTATGAGTCGAATGACTCCTTCGGGTTGTAATACCCGATAGCATTCCGCTAAAAAATAAGGCGCTTCCTCCGTATAGTCTAGATGTTCAAAGAAATGTTCACATAAAATACCTTTGGCTGAATTACTGGGAAATGGCAGACTTTTACGACAGTCATAAATACAGTTAATACCTTGCCAAGGTACAACATCCACATTAACCCATCCAGGTTTTCCTTGGGAACCAGCCCCTAGATTCAGCAATAAATTATTAGCATTTTTATATCTTTTTAAGATTTTACTACTTCTGGCAAAAGTTTGGGTTGCTATATATAGTTCATAGAGCAAAGGAGCAAGTCTATGACGAGGTAAAAATTTGTAGAGTTGTTTCGTAAATCGATTATCTTCTACTAAAGTTGTATAAGGTATTTGGCTTAACCAATCACCTTCTATGATGGGAGGCTCTTGAAAAACACGACCTAGTTTCTTTGGTTCTGTTTGCATGTTAGTTGACCCTCACTTTTAATTTGCACCTTACTTTACTCTGAAGTGTCCCAAGACCATTTTAGGGTTTGGGGTGTGTTGTGGAGTGTGGGGCTATACTAAAATCACCAAAGAATTTCAAGGTCTAACTAGTGGACTGACACAACTAAAAATGTAGGTTGGGTGAAACGGAGTGAAACCCAACACAATGTGCTCCGGAGTTGGGTTACGCTATCGCTACACCCAACCTACTTATTACAGCATTTTAGGTGTGTCACGCCAGTAGGTTGGGTCGAGGCAACGAGACCCAACACTCGAATGCACTGTGTTGGGTCTTGCTATCGCTCTACCCAACCTACTTTTTAAGTAGCTTGTCACTCCGTGAGCTAATTAACTTGTGGTATAGTTACCAAGAATCTTGGCCAAGCCCGGTATTGCTTCTTCCACGTCGCCCTTAACTGACTTGCGCAATTTGTTATACGCGCCTCGTACAACTCCATTATCGGTTTTCTCAATTCTTGCATCGGTGACACTAAGCACTGCATCAGCGGAACGGGAGGCGTTTTGGCTGAGATATCCTACGGGATCACCCTTCTGTACCCCCTCACTCCATATGGGATCTAGTGCATCCAAGGCTTCTGGTAGAAGTCGCTCTAAAGCTCCTTGAATATAACCAGGCTTAACTCCCTTGACAGCGCCGTAGGCTGCTTTCAAACCCATACCACCAATCCCGCCTTTTCCAGAAACCTGCTCATCTATCAACTTCATTAAATCAGCCACGAGGCTTTTCTGTGTGTCTGTTTCTTGAAAAACTTGGTTCAATCCCATTTGAATTCTCCTTAATAATTTCAAAGTCTTTGATTTCTGGGTGCTGGAAAAGTTGAGTGATGACATTGTTGGTAGCTACCCAGATAGTTAAAACTCAACTAATACTACTGTTTATCGGTCATTGGCCATTGAGAAAAAGAAGTTGTTGAATAGCTCACCAGAAAAATTTAGATAATTAACACTAAATAAGGCAGGAGCATTAAAGTTTCTACTGCCTCTGCACCTCGGAGCTTGCTTCTCCTAGGGTTAAACCGTGGTAATATCTTTTTCTTTTCCGGCCAATAACTCCTCAATTTTGGCTGTGTACTTATCAGTGAGTTTTTGAATCTCATCCTGCAAGTCTAATGCTTCATCCTTGGAAATGTCACTATTCTTTTCTTGTTTACGGACAGATTCCACGGCATCACGACGGACATTACGGATGGAAACTTTACCTTCCTCTGCAAATTTGCCTGCTAACTTCACAAATTCTTGGCGTCGCTCACTAGTCAATGGGGGAATATTCAACCTAACAACCTCACCATCATTATTGGGAGTCAAGCCAATATCTGATAAGGAAATCGCTTTCTCTATTTGAGTTAAGCTATTCTTGTCATAAGGTTGAATAGTAATTGTACTAGCATCCGGTGTGTTGATATTAGCCAGAGACTTCAGGGGGGTTGGAGTACCATAGTATTCCACCATCACCCGATCCAAAAGACTAGTGTTGGCACGACCAGTACGAATGGAATTGAAAGCTCTTTGAGTTGCCTCAACAGCTTTCTGCATATGACTTTCAGTATCAGCTAACGTCACAAGAACCTCCCACAAATGTTCCTACAGATTCTCCTTGAATCGCGCGCTGGATATTATTGCGCACAGTAAGATCAAATACCACAATTGGGATATTATTCTCTTTACATAATGCGATCGCGGTACTGTCCATCACCCGCAAATCATTAGCGAGTACATGAGAGTAGGTGAGAGTCTGATAGCGATGGGCATTGGGATTGAGCTTGGGGTCACAATCATAAATTCCATCTACTTTTGTCGCTTTAAAAATTAACTCAGCATCGATTTCGGCTGCTCTGAGAGCAGCCGTAGTGTCGGTGGTGAAGAAAGGATTTCCCGAGCCTGCTCCAAAAATCACTACTCGTCCTTTTTCTAGGTGACGCATGGCACGACGCCGGATATAGGGCTCTGCGACTTGCTGCATGGTAATGGCAGTTTGTACTCGCGTTGGTATTCCAATACGTTCAAGGGCATCCTGTAAGGTCATAGCATTCATTACCGTAGCAATCATACCGATATAATCAGCAGTTGCCCGATCCATACCCCCTGCAGATGCTTTGACGCCGCGAAAGATATTGCCACCGCCAACGACAATTGCCATCTGAACGCCATTTTTCACTACTTCTGCCACTTCAGCAGCTATTTCTTGAACGACTTGTGGATCAATACCGTAGCCTAATGTGCCCATAAGGGCTTCACCGCTCAACTTTAGTAAGACCCGTTGGTATTTCATCCCCATGTCAAGAATCTGGTTGTGAGATTGTCTTCCTACATAAGATAGATTGTCTTCCCATATAAGATAACAGTCGGTGATGTCTTATGTCTCTAATATCTATGGTAGAGAGAAGAACACAACCGCTAGAAGGGTGAGCGAAAAAATGGTTGGGGAAACAAAAAAACAGACGCACCAGACGCGGGGACGCGGGGACGCGGAGAATGGAAATTCCAACCAAAATTTCGTTCACCCCCGCTAGAATAAAATAAGCTGTACTATTTTCGCCATTCGAG
>JAAHHL010000916.1 GCA_010672185.1 Caldora sp. SIO3E6
ACAGGGTAGAGCATTTTATCTATATGAGCTCTGCTGGAGTTTATCTCAAATCAGACCAACTACCCCATATTGAAGGTGACTCTGTTGATCCTAAAAGTCGCCACAAAGGTAAGCACGAGACGGAAGCTTACCTAGCAGCTCAGAATGTGCCTTTTACCGCTATTCGTCCTACTTATATCTATGGTCCCCAAAACTACAACGATTTAGAAGCTTGGTTTTTTGACCGGATAGTTCGCGATCGCCCGGTCCCTATCCCTGGTAATGGTATGCATATCACACAATTGGGGCATTGTCAAGACTTGGCTCGTGCGATGGCTCAGGTATTGGGTAAGGAGCAAGCCAAGGGACAGATTTATAATGTATCGGGCGATCGCTACGTTACTTTTGATGGTTTAGCACGCACTTGTGCTGCGGCGGTGGGTAAGTCAGCGGCTGAGTTGAACATTGTCCATTATGAACCCAAGCAGTTTGATTTTGGTAAACGCAAAGCCTTCCCGATGCGAGTACAGCATTTCTTTGCTGATGTCCATCAAGCTAAGAGTCAACTCAACTGGCAACCAGAATATGATCTATTAGCTGGATTGCAAGATTCCTATAAAAATGATTATCTGGCATCAGGACGGGATCAAGCAGAAGTCGATTTTTCTCTAGATGAAAAAATATTAGCAGCAACTTGAGGCCACAGGTAGATAGCACCAGAAATTAAAGTCAGAGCTACAGACACCCAAAAAGCAGTCATAGAGAAGACTTCCCAGCTCTTGGGTGTCGGAGCAATCAACAGCGCGATCGCAACAATTTGACTTACCGTCTTCAGCTTACCCCAGATATTGGCTCCACTAATAGTACTACTACCAGATAAATTGGGGTCAACTCGCCAACCCGCGATCGCTAATTCCCTTGCTAAGATCAAAAATACTCCCCATGCTGGCACTTGACCTAATTGAATTAAGGCTAGTAGTGGTCCTAAGACGAGGAATTTATCAACTAATGGGTCAAGAAATTTACCTAAGTCAGTAATTTGATTAAGTTTACGTGCCAGATAGCCATCTAACCAATCCGTACCCGCCGCCACCAGGAATATTACTAAACAAATCCACCGCCCTTGCTCTGTGGGGTTCTGCAAACCGTATAACAGCAATGGTAATCCTAGTAGACGAGAAAAGGTAATCCAGTTGGGTAGATTCATGGGAAGTAGTGAAATATTTTGTATTCTAATCTAAACTCAGCTTTTAAAACCAGGAGGTAACAATGCTTCAAAGCTATGAAGCCATTATTGAAAATGGTCAAGTACAATGGTTGACAGAGCAACCACCAGTCAAATCAGCCCGTGTAATTGTGACAATTCTTGCAGATACTGAGCCACACAAATTGCGTCGAAATCCCCCTGTCTCAATTGCAGGCAAAGGTAAAACTTTGGGCGATTTAGTCAGTTCTTTGGTTCAGGAAACGGATTGGGAATGTCTCAAGTAATTGCGATTCACCCAATCTACTTGGGAGGTTTCTTGTTGGAAGCTAAAACACATCTTAATTTGCAAAAATTCAATCATCAGTTTCTTGTGTAACAGGCATCTTACCTGTTATCCGAAACATACAAGGTAAATACGTCTAAGCTTATGATAGTGCAAGACTAATTTGAGGAACGATGATGGAACAGCACACCATTAAAGGGTATCCTTACCGTCTCTATCGGATGAGGCGATAAGCCGGGAAAGCATCTATGGAGACGAATGTTAAATGTCTTTTTTGGTTGATTAATTTTCTGTTGCGAAACACTGATACTGGAGTTTAGATTCACTTGGGGATCTGAAGCTGGAGGACTGTGGGAATTCCTCGAAGAATGTGATTATAGCAGTACTCACTGGTATAGTTACAGTTTTAATGCATGGTACTCGCCGAAAGAGGCAGCTCCAATGAGAATATTCGTAAATACGCCAGCGTGTAGCGCTATATATCCTCTCTCTATTTTTGTCAAGAGGGCACTCCATCTGTATTTTCCGATGTTTTTAAACAATGACAATTACTTAAAATAGAAGCTAAGTAACTCAATAGTAAAGGAAAATTCATATGGCTCTGAGTAAGACTATTTCTGCCGCTTCTCCTCAATCAAGGAATTTGGAAAAAGCAGTAGTAGAGATTGGTGCTAGTGGCACTCTTTCTGCTGCTGCCGCACAGCTTGCCGCCGTTGGAGTGGGTGAAGTAATAGTGGCATCTGTCGGTGTAAGCGCTATTACTGTCTCATTGCCTGCTGTTACAGCTGTCGTTGCAGCTGGCTATTTAGGTGTTTCGGTAGGAAGCAAGCTGGTTCAAGCAATCAATAATAGTTGAGTAGATTGAGTAGAGGTTGTCTCATAAGTGGCACACTCCCTAAGAATATCGGTTCTTCAGGACATATTATGCTAAATCGTTAGCTCTTATTGGCTAAAATTATTGTCATGTATAGGTTTGAGCTTTTTGAAATTAATTTTTGTCTAAATGAGAGCTAAATAGCCATGCATCATTGTGTGGGAGCATATTTGGTTGTGTTTGTGATAATTTGGCATAATATCTCCTGAAGAACTCATCATCCTGCTTGATTACTAAAAAGCAATTACCTTTCATTCATCTCATCTCGGTAGAATTTTTTCCCAGGTTGTGCGTAAACTAATTGCTCCATTAATGAATCATAATCAACAAGTTTACGCTCAGTACTAACATCTTGTTCTAACCAAGTACAACGCTGAGCATTCAAGATAGAATGTTCCCTTGTAGCTTTATCGCAAGCAAGCTCAATAAACTGTTTATCAGTACTCAAAGTAGTGTTTTTGTAACAATGCCTCCGTATATATTGTATACACGGAGGCTTGATTTGCTGCTACATTTTTGTTCTAAGGCAAGGTGCTTATTTCCTTTCCCAAACTCGTTTCCATTCAATTAGCTTCATCAGTGAGTGGGGTGGAGCCACTTTTCCTTCCAAAGATATTTTCTGTTATTTTACAATAAAGGTTTGCGTATTTCTTGCACAAACCTTTATTATCCAAAGTCCAAGTGTTAATGGTGACCCTAACTACTAGAGAGCAAGTTGGGAAGTCTCTAGAACATCAGACGAAACATCTAGGCTGTGACAAAAATATCGTTGACATTATTGGCAAAGGTACTAGCAGACTGCCAGCTAACAACCGTTAACAGGTTACCACCTTGATATATTTCCGCACCATTCGTGCCATCGGTGAAACTCAGAGCATTAATATCATTAACAACAAAAGTAGTCTGACCTAACTGGAAGTTCCTGATGGTATCAAATCCACTATCATTGGCATCAAGGACAACAGTTTCGCCACCACCGAGCCAGATTTCATCGTTACCATTACCACCATCAACGAGATCATCACCACTGTTGGCGTAAATTAAATCATCACCATTGCCACCGAGGATTTTGTCAGCTTGGGAACCACCGTAAATGGTGTCATAACCACTGCCACCGATAAGGGTGTCCTCACCACCATTACCGAAAAGTTGATCGTTACCTGAACCGCCATCGATATTATCGCTTTGAGAACCACCAGCAATAGTATCGTTACCACGACCACCT
>JAAHHL010000917.1 GCA_010672185.1 Caldora sp. SIO3E6
TTGGCTCAAAAACCTGGCATCGACCCGGAAAATCCCTGGGTAACTTTGGGGGATACAGCGGATAAATGCTGCATTCCTTCTTACTTATTACTTGTTACTTGTTACTTGTTACTTATTCAGCAGACCCAAATTAATTTTATAGCAACCGCCCAGGCAAGTTAACAAGGGAATGGCAGCCCCTTGTTAACTTGCTTTACCTGAGAATGTCTTAACCGCTCTGGCGACTGCTATAGAAGCAACGGTAGCTCGTTTATTCTCTCTTGATACAGAATAACAGTAATTCAACTGGAAGTATCACAAATATGTTCATACTTAGATAACAAATTTTCTACAACTCGTTCCCAAGAAAACAATGCTACTGCTCTCTGTCGTCCAGCTTTTCCCATAGCTGTCCTTAAATTTTCATTCTCCAGCAAGCGTAAGATAGCTGCGGCTAAGGAGCTAGGATTACCCGGTTCAACTAATAAACCAGTTTTACCATCTTCGACATATTCAGCCGTACCACCAGTTCGTGTAGAAATTACAGGAACTCCTACCGCCATTGCTTCAATCGGGGGATTCCCTGATGGTTCATCCCACACCGATGGAAAGATAAAAATATCTGCCTGCTGATAACGGTTAATTAATTCAAAGTGCGGAGTATAATTGCGAAAAAACACCTTCTGAGCTAGAGCACCAGTAAGTTGGTTCTGCAAATGTAACCAGTAATCTTCAGCATAAAATGCTGCCAAACTTTGAACACGAGGATTATTGCTCAGTTCAACAATAAATTCTTTAGGTACTACTCCTCTTGATCCGACAATTTCTAGCTCTACTTGAGGGTAAGACTCAACCACTTGTGCAAAAGCGTCTAGTAATATATGTACTCCTTTTTCTGGAGAAATTCTACCAATAAAGAGTAATTTTTTAATCTCATTGGTTTTGGTATCCCTCTGACTGTTACTGGGCACAAAGTAATTAACATCCCTACCATTGAGAAGAGTCTGACAACGGTGGGCAAACTGGGGAAAACTTCTGCGGGTATTTTCCGTAATATAGTCACTACAGCCGATAATCAGATCGACTTCCTTGAGCCGCTGCTGGATCATTGAGTGCTCAAGTTGTGTTAACCATTCACAACTCATCCTCAAGATAATTTTGAGGTTGGGATTACATGCCCGGATTACAGGAACAAACTGAGAAAAGTTGAACAGATGAACAACGTCACATTGCTGGTTCCTCAAGTCAATCGCTACTTGCAAAGCATATCCTAAGTAGTACAACTTAGAAGCAAAGAGAGGATGTTCAGAATTACTGATTCGTGCCCATGGTTGGAGCAGTTTCAGCAAAACTCGATCAAGAGCGATTGGTACTAGTTGATAATTAACTCCCTCATCTCTTGCTACTTTTTCCTGTAGAGCTTTCTGCTGTAAGCGACCCTTCTTAGTATAAACAATGACATCACAAGATTTAGCTAAGCGTCTTGCTACTTCATAAATCCAAATTCCTAAGGAGTTACGAGATGGATGAATAACCAGATCTAGGGGCTGTGCTACCAAAGCAATCTTCACTGTTTTTATTCCTCTGCTTATTAGAGATAGAGATTCAGTTAAACTCAGATTACAAATGAAAGAAACAAGCCAAATCCTCTTCCCTCGGAGCCTCGGAGTTCCCCTCCTTGGAGGGGTTAGGGGTGGGTTCTGCTTCGGACATTGTTTCTTGAAAGCCGCCCGACGGGCGGCGCGCCACCCCCTATGAGGGGAAGAAACAAGTCACAGCTAGAACCTATTCCATGTACATTTATAAGTGTTCTGAGAGTTAAGAGCAATTAGCAATTAGCCATTAGCCATTAGCCATTAGCCATTAGCAATTAGCCATTAGCAATTAGCCATTAGCCATTAGCCATTAGCCATTAGCCATTAGCCATTAGCCAGAGTGTTTCTTCAGAGTTAAACTAAATTCTCATGAACAATGAGGCTAAGTTAACGAAGCAAGTTCCTTCTAGAACGGAGCGGAGTAAGCCAGGGTAATTGAATATTCTTAAGGGTTTTATAAGAGTACTCCAACAGCTGCATAGCGGCTATGAGCACATCCCTTACCAGCTTAGCCCAGTTCCAGTAAGTACTTAACCAATGTGCCATTTGCACATAGCAACCTATTCTCTCATACAAACTTAATGGAGCTTGCCTGATAGAACTCAAATACTCAGATAAAATTCTCCAATTGGGTAGGATAATGCGACTAGCGTTGGCTGGATCAAACCATACCGCATACTGATGGAGTCTTGTCAGTTTTCGCTTCGGGTGAAACAGCAGTTCTATAGACTGTCGTGGATGCCTCCTAGCACAAAACAGATATTCTGGGAGTTCAAAAAACTGACCATACAGACTGAGTCTTGCCAATAATACTCGATCTGAACCTGCATAAGGGCCAATCAGTGGTGTTTTTGCCAGAGTACTGCGGCGGATTACACCAAAAATCTGATAGCAGCGGTGATGGAGACGGGTAAGATCATAAAAACGCTCATGGGGCTCTGGTGAAGAGGTTTTCAACTCGACATTATAGTTCTCTATTAACTCAGAAAATTCATTAATAATCTTTGTTTTGGGATAGCACAGAACTACGGAAGGATTGTTCTCGAGTACTTCAATGCACTTTTCCAGAAATTCTGGAGTACAGATATCATCATGAGCAGCCCACTTGAAGTATTTACCACGAGATAACTCAAAGACACGATTGTAATTCCAGGCAGGACCCAAATTTTCCTGATTGTAGTAATAACGGATGCGTTTGTCTTGGGCTGCGTATGCCTTACAAATTACCCTGGTTCTGTCAGTAGAAGCATTATCTGAAATAATTAACTCAAAATCTTTAAAGTTTTGAGCTAACAGGGACTTCAGTGACTCTTCGATGAAATTTTCACCGTTATATACTGGCAAGCCAATGCTAATGCAGGGTTGAAGATAATTCATATGTGTAAACCCGTAGGGTTTGGGTCAGATTCGATATAAACAATAGCTACTGTAGTAAATGCTCATTTAATTTAGATATTTAAAGTTTATCATAGGATTGCTAGCAATAAAAAATCTGGATAAAAATAATTTTAATAATTTTTTAATTCTCTTTAAGATGTAAATTTTAGTTGAAATTTAATTTGGCTGTAAGATAGTAAAGATGGTTAATTCTGTGCAAGTACTTACAAGGAAACCGTTGCATACCATGCGACAATCGGTAGGAAGAGTTGAATCAGGTAATAGATGATAGAATCAGCTTCTTTAAGGTTGATGAGGCTCTATTCAGCAGCGATGGGACTTTCTTTTCACCACACCCGGTCACCCTACACCCTACACCCTAAAATCGTACTGTGACACTTCAGGGTGCGGAATGTGGGTTGTCACCCCCTGAGTGTCACACCTTCAGGGAATGGCACGCTTGTTAAGGCTCAAATCTTGAACTGATGAGGAGTGTGGGGGGTGTGGGGAGTGTGGGGAGTGTGGGGAGAAAGAATCCTCTCGTACTTGAGACACACAATGGGAGTGTAACTCTCTCCACATAATCTATGATTCTCCCCACACTCCCCTCTCTTCA
>JAAHHL010000918.1 GCA_010672185.1 Caldora sp. SIO3E6
ATCCATTATCCATTATCCATTATCCATTCCCCAATCTGCTTTGTACGGTTTAACCTGGGGTATCGGTTACCACGGCTTAGCAATATTTTGGATTACCGGTATTCACCCAATGGACTGGATGGGAGTACCCTGGCTTGCTAGTATTGCGATCGCTCTTTTCTGCTGGACTTTCCTTACTCTTTGGGGTGCTTTCCTCGTAGCTATTTGGGCAGCAGGAATGGCGTTTTTCCAGAAGGCAACATTCCCAACCAAAGAAACCAAAAGAGTTAGCTTGTTATCTACTTTAGTTCGCGTCTTAATTGGCACAGCTTTGTGGTGTGGTTTGGAAGCTCTTTGGAGCGCTGGCCCTTTGTGGTGGACATCCCTATCTTATACTCAAAGTCCCCACAATCTACTTATTTTACACCTTGGTCAACTATCCGGTCCCACAACAATCACAGCAGCAATTGTCGCTGTAAATGGTTTGCTAGCTGAGAGCATAACAGTTGCACTATATCAATTTCAGTATAATACTGACACTTTGGTGGCAACAAGACAGAAGGCAGAGAGCAGAAAGCAGAAAGATAAAAATCTATCTTCCCCAATTCCCAATTCCCAATTCCCAATTCCCAATTCCCAAGTCCCAATTCCCCATTCCCCATTCCCCATTCTCAACATCGCAATAGGACTATTAATTGTCCTACACTTAATTGGTTTTGGACTCTACAACCGTCCTTTAAGTCAACCGACTGCTACAGCACTAAGAGTAGGGATTATTCAGGGTAACATCCCTAATGAGATTAAACTTTATTCAGAAGGTTGGCTTCGTGCTATCAAAGGTTATACTACCGGCTACGAAGCCTTGGCAGAGGAGGGTGTTGAAGCAGTGCTGACTCCAGAGGTAGCACTGCCTTTTCTGTGGGATGAAACTCGAGACAGGAGTCCCTTTTATTCAGCCATCTTAGACAAAGGAGTTCTAGCTTGGGTAGGAGCATTTGGTAAACAAGGAAGTAGCTTTACCAACAGTTTGTTTACTGTTACTGGTACTGGAGAGACTGTTAGCCGCTTCGACAAAGTTAAATTAGTACCCTTAGGGGAATATATTCCCTTTGAGCAGGTATTAGCAAATTTAATTGATAGACTTTCCCCACTCAATGCTCACCTAGTAGCCGGTAAACCAACCCAGATAATGGAGACGCCATTTGGTAGGGCTATTGTCGGTATTTGTTATGAGTCAGCTTTTGCCTACCACTTTCAGCGTCAGGCTGTAGCTGGTGGGCAATTTATCCTGACAGCATCTAATAATGCCCATTACAGCGAAACTATGCCATCTCAGCACCATGCCCAGGATGTGATGCGGGCAGTGGAAACGGACAGGTGGGCAGTACGTGCCACCAACACTGGTTACTCTGGTATTGTAGACCCTCACGGTAGAACCCGATGGTTATCAGGGATTAATACCTATGAAATTCATGCAGATACGATTTATCGACGGCAGACACAAACTATATACGTGCGTTGGGGAGATTGGTTAACACCAATGTTGTTGGGATTGGCTGTCATAAGTTGGTTTTTGGCTCATCGCAGTTGAACTATAGCAGTCCAATTGTCAATGCATTATGATAAGTGCAACATTTAACCTGTACAAACCTACTCGTGAGCAGGTAAGACCTGTATAGCATCGTTAATATCGATGGTTGTTGCCGACAAAGCTCGAATCATAATGTTCCGAGCGCCATTCCAATCTCTAGGTGCTGTATAACCACAGTTAGGACATTGGAACTTTTTGTTTCCGCCTAACTTATCGTGAATGTGACCACATTCAGGACAAGTTTTACTTGTATAGGATTCGTTGCATAAAACAACTAAAACACTTTGACGTTGAGCCATCTGGATTAAACGTTTTTGAAATTTATAATGACTCCAAGTAAGCAGGTTTCTAGCTGTTTTCTTAACTAGTTTTCTTTGTGATTTAAGAACCATGTTAGAAGTTTCAAAAACTGGTAAATAAATCAATTTGTAATTATTCACTAAAAAACTAGCTAATTGATTGTGTAATTCTTTAATCAAGTTTTGAATCCTAGTACGTAAATTATGAGCAGCTTTTCTCATAGCTCGTCGCTGTTTTTTGCTAGCGCTTAAGTCTATTTTACTCATTAATTTATCGAGATACGAACATAATTTTTGAATTCTGCCAATATCATTTTTACCTACTTCAACAATTCGATAACCGTCGTAACAAGTAGCAAATGTTCTAACACCTGGGTCTATTGCCACTACATTGTTTTGATGTGTTTTAGTAGGTTCTATGTATTCTGGGAATATTCCATACCAAGCATTTTTAACCCAAACTAGCTGTGTGCCGTAAATACATTCTTGAGGGAAACCTTGAGGACTTTTAAAGCTAGTACATGACGTTTTAGATGCATACCAAGTACCTTTTTTGAAGTTGCCAGCTTTAAATTTGATTACTTGGCTAGTTTGACGGCATGATTTAAACTTTGCATAACCTTTATTAGCCATAGCTTGTTTATAAGCATCCCAAGCATCAGCTACAGCCTCTTGTAATTGATGGCCTGGTAATTGATTTACCCAATCCGGTTTATCCCATCCTCTAGCTTGTTTTTGTAAGTCATAAGTAGACGATTTAGAGCCGGATTTTAAAGTAGCAATTGTCCAGTTATAAATCCAACGATAGGCGTTTAACCATTGCTTCCAAATTTTGTGCAATTCTTTACAAGGAAACACCCGTAACTTCTTGACACTGTTGGGTGTCAACTTCTTTGTCTGGTTCCGAGTTTTTGTTTTGAATTTCTTTGGTGACTTGGTTTTTGTACTTTCTGAGTCCGTATAACCTTGCACTGAAACAATGGAGGATGGACAAGATATCTTCAACGAGTTCTGTCTCTGGAGATAACTTACGTTGGTTGAGAACCACGAGTTTGACTCCAGATTGTTTACATAACCACTCGATAAGTGGAAAACCAAATCTAACTGCTCTATCGGAATAAGCGACGACAAGTGCTGAGAGATCAGACCTGTATACCTGTTCCAGTATTTTGATGAACTTTCGCCGTTTAAAATTGAGTCCTGACCCAACTTCACTAATGATGGTGCTTGACGGGTAGTTTTGGCGTAAAAACTCAATTTGTCTTTCAAGGTCATCTCTTTGGGAATGAGTAGAGACTCTTGCATAACAGACAACGGGCTTATCTTCCGGTTTTGTTGATTCAAGGATACAGAATCGTCTTTGATTGCCTTGTGTTCTGATTGAATCGAGTTTTCCTTCTTTATCCCATCTTCTGAGTGTTGTGATGCTAACTCCGTAGAATTTAGCCGCCTCTTTAGGGGTGACATATACTTTATTCAAAACCTTTCCTTCCTCTGTACATTTTTAACTTAAGACATATGAAAAGGTTTGACAAGGTTTAACCAGAAAAAAGTTTAATAGTTACACCTCCCAATTCCCAATTCCCAATTCCCAATTCCCAATTCCCAATTCCCAATTCCCAATTCCCAATTCCCAATTCCCAATTCCCAATTCCCAATTCCCAATTCCCAATTCCCAATTCCCAATTCCCAATT
>JAAHHL010000919.1 GCA_010672185.1 Caldora sp. SIO3E6
CTTGGTACAGGAAAGACAATAGAGGCGGGCGACCTGAGTATCGCCCCGCTAGGGGCATCCGATGTCATTTCCGGGGTTTCCGTGGCGGCGAGAGTTGTCTTTGCTGCTACAGGTGGAACTAGCTTTCGTAAAGCAGACTTAACCGAAGCTAATTTCAAATATGCTCTACTCCACAGCACTAACTTTATCGGGGCTATTATCACCCGTACTCGTTGGAATCAAGCCATAAAACTTAACTTAGCTAGAGTTGGTAACTCTATTTTGCGTCAGGGGGCAGTTAGGGACTTATTAGTCACTGGTAATGGCTACAAAAAATCTTATCAAGGCTTAAATCTTCAAGAAACAAATCTGATTGGGGCAAATTTAAACAAGGCAAATCTCAAAAAAGCCAATATCAGCCAAGCAACTTTACAAAGAGCTAACTTAGAAGAGGCAAACCTTACTCAAGCTCAGGCAATCGGTACTAATTTTAGGGGGGTTTACTTAACAGCAGCTTGCCTAGAAAAATTAAACATTGACTCCACCACAATGCTTAATAGCGTAGATTGTCGCTATCTTTATCTTCTAGAACATCCTTGTCCCATTAAAGGTGATCGAGAGCGTCGTCCTCAAGACCCCAGTGAAGTATTTGCTTTTAACTCTGGTGAATTTGAACGTCTCTGTCAAAGTTTATGGAGCAATATTGTACAGATATATCTGCCTAATGGTATCAACCGAGAAGCTTTTATTTCCGCCTATCATAAATTAATGGAGGAGAATCCCGGAATTACCCCTCACAAGCTGCAAAAACAGGAGCATAATTTTTTACTCACGCTGACTTTACCAAAAGACGCTGATAAAAACAAAGTAAAACAGTACTTCAGCCTTCTCCAACAAAGCAGTAGCCAGCTGGATACTAGTGAAACCAGCAAGATTACTGGTAGTGTCATTTTGGAAGAAATTAGTAGTAGTGTCACCCATGTCATTAGTCAGTTAGCTAGTCCTTTTAAACCAGAGCAACCAGAAATTATCGAATTATTAACTCAGCTGCAAAGAGCCATTGAAGCTGAAGCTGACTTCAGTGAAGAAGATACAGCGGAGGCATTAGTACAGGTTGCAACTTTGGCAGGAGCAGCGAAAAATTCTCACGAAGCAGTTATCAACAATTTAGCCCAAACAGCAATTAAAATTTTAAAGGGGAAATTTGCTAGTTTGCCCAACAATGCAAAATTAGTGAAAGAAAGTCAAACATTGTTACCGGTTATTGAGCATCGCTTAGGTTTGAGGGATAGAAAGGATGAGCGAATCCTCGCAGTAATGGGAGCAGGAAAGGGGTAACTTAGGGCTTGGAAGTATCAGTCGTAATTTTCCGGTTTGAATAGGTGGTAGATGGAACAAAGATTATTCCCATTCATACCCCAGCACTAAAAGTACATCTTCTACCTCCATGACCTTTGTTAACGGGTCTTCCTGCAAATTTCCGCCACCAGGACGGCTCATTTTTAATTGCCACTTGACTGGTGGGTTTGCTGTAGGCACTATCTCAATACCCATTGCAGCTACGTCTTTTTCAGCGAAATGTAAGCCTCCATATGGCTCGACTGGAGCGAGGGCTATGGTATCCTCTGGGCTATCTGGATAGGTAGTAGTAACTTCGTAATCTCCTGGGTCTGTACAGCGTGCTAGCAGCCACATCCTATTGACTTTCAGTGTCTTGCCATGATCCCGGATGGGAAACAGGTTTTGCGACATTTCCAACTCAAAGACATTGCCATCTGCCGGAACGGTTGGATGCAGAAAACGCTGCCACTGGCTAGGAAATTCTTGCCGTAGGTTGAACATCCGCAGGGAGGGTGTTCCCTCATCCTGGTTGAAGTATTCTCGGAGATGAGCGATCGCGCTACTCTTAAACATGCCCGCATCCTCTCTCGCCATATACTTGATATGCAAAATAGCATCTGTAATCGTACTGTAGTCAAATTGGCGTAGAGGTTTGCCGAAGTCGGGATTGCCAGGATCTGGATTATTTGAAGGTAGGTCATTGAACAATTCTAAAGACCATTGGCTAATAGCACCGGCTCCTTCAAACGGTAGGTAGCGCTCATCTCGGAAGTTCAACTCGAAGATGCCGCTGTCATTTTGACCATTGCTGGCAGCGATCGCTTTCACTGGAATGTTATTTTCAATAAAGCGATCGTCAGTAGTCGGCAAGTCTGCATCATCAGTATTTCGGGGGTAGCCGTCAGGCATACTGGTATTGATGCGAATGCTGTTTTTCAGCAGGCGAAGGGTACAGGAAATCGTAGTATATGGTCCGACGACACATGGTAGGGTAATACTAACTGATTTGATGCGGCGGAAGTAGTGACCGGGGTAGTCAAGGTCAAAGATTTCCTCTGGTAAATTGACAAAGCAGCGTCCAGTTTCTCGGAGTTGGACTAAAGCCAACGGATTGAGTAATGTGAGAGAAACGTGTTTTGTCAGTTCAAATTCGCGGCGGTTTTGCTCCAGGTAAGCATTCTCTAACCGACGCAAGTCGTACTGGAGTTTTTCCCCTGAAAGCAGTCCTTTTTTCAAGCTATCCCAGTAACCAAAATTGATGTAACTGCTGTCTTGTATGCCTAACTCAAAACGGAAGCATCGTTCTGCCCGTTTTGCCAGGTCATAGGCTAGTTTGTAGCTTTGGAAATAGATGCCGGAAATCTGCCCGACTTGCCATTGGTACAATTCTTCGTTGGTGTACTTAGAACGCATGAACTCGTCAGTAGCTTTGGCATTTTCGATTTGGATGACGTGATTTTCGAGTTCTTTTTCAGCGATGCTGATCCGGAGTTCAGCAGCAGCAATTTGTTTTTGGATTTGTTGTAATTCCTTATTAGCTAAATTCTCTTGAAACTTCCAATCATCCCAACGCCGTCCGTGACTAGCATTGATGGATGCTTTATTGGCCTCATAATTAGCTTTATTGGCAAGTGTCGTAAACCCACCAGAAAATGCTTGTAGTGAACTACCAATATTGGGACCACCAAACATAATGGCTGCTTTAGGTGTGCCACCAAATCCTGAAACTCCAAGATTAAAACTGGGTACAGCATGAGCAACTGAAGCTGCAATATTAATTCCTTGAGCAACCTGCTGCCAAGTCAATGCTTTCTTTAATTCTTCTTGATTTAACGTTTCGCTAGCGTTAATTTTCTCAATATTCTGATAATAATTCCGGCGTATGGTGATAAGGTCTTTATTCTTTCTTAACCCTTCCAAATTCTCTTTCGCTTCCTCAATTTGCTGCTCTCGGACAGCTTTGACTGCTTCTAGCAGCCTAATTTCCTGCCCTTGGCGCAGTAAACTCAACGCCTCGGCATCCTTCTTCTCTAAAGCAGAAAGCAAAGCACTACCCAAAGCTTTTACATCATTACAAACTTCATTTGCCTTTTGCAGCAGCACATTGAAGCGATAAAGGGGCAGTGGAGCATTCAGATCGGCAAGAGCGCTACTGATATCTATGCCACCTGCAACAGCTTTCACCAATGCCCCCGGATCGATGGGTGGTTCAAACAGTGCGAGTTGACGCACAACGCCTT
>JAAHHL010000092.1 GCA_010672185.1 Caldora sp. SIO3E6
CCTCGCACATAGTAAAGACTTCTTCAAATTGGTCGATTACCATGACAATGGGCAACCCCCCTCTATCCCCCCTCATAGGGGGGAAGACAGAGGATGAAACTTTTTCTTCACAGAAAGGGGAGTCAAAAAGCCCCTCCCCTTCGAGGGGAGGGGTTGGGGAGGGGTTCTTCCCTATAGCTTCCTTAAGACTATCCAGAGGATGTTCTTGCGGGGTGAAGGGTTCGATTTCAATCCAGCGATCGCTCCCAGGAATTTCCTGTCCTAACTTGAGCTGATACAATAATCCTGCCCGCAATAAGGAAGACTTGCCACTTCCGGAAGCACCCAAAACCACCAAAAAACGGTGTCCTTGCTTAACTTGTGTAATCAGCTTCTGGGTTAGGGCACTCCGTCCACAAAACACCTGTGCATCCTCTGGCTGCCGGGTAAAGTAAGACAAAGAACGATAGGGACAAGTATTGCGCACCTGTCTTTTACCGGATTTTGTCGTCAGCAGAATTGCCTTGTCGGAATTCTTAATTAAGGGGCGCTGAGAAGTTTGCGCCATCTGCTTGGTGATAAAATCTTGTAACTGGTGACTGGTAACAAAGCCATCGGGGGAATTTTCCGGGTTTAATCCTTTTCGTAGGGTCTTTGTCAATAAACCCTGCTCATTGGAGATTTCCAACCCCGGTTCATAGGAACGAGTCGCCGTAATCAAGCAGAAATCTTTATTGGTTGGCAAGAATTTCATTAATTCCCCGCTAAAACAACAGTCAAGCCAAACAATCACCCGTTTGACACGACTTTGTTGCAATTGTTCCCCCAACCAACTTAAAGCCAACCCATACTCTCCCATTTGGGGAAACACATCGCTAGTGGCTAAAAATACCTCATCCTTACCATCAATGTTTTGATGCCAGCCATGTCCTGAAAAGAAGAATAGCGCTGTTTCCGGTGGTTCGTTGGGAGGCGGCGGGTTAAGGAGATTGATCAGTGCCTCTTGTAATTCCTTGAGTTTTACCAATCCTGTGGGATGGATTTGAGCCTCCCCTTTGCCATCCAGTTGCTGCGGCAAACGCTGAACACGGAAGGGTTGATAACCATATTCTCTCAGGTGTACAGCAATATCTTCTGCATCCTTTGCCGCTGCCTTCAAGTCCTGAAGGGTTGTCATTTGAGGATAGCGATTAATCCCAACTACAAGGGCTTCCCATTCCGAAGTCATTTTCTTCAACCTGCTGGAGACTCTCTTGATTTACACCCGTCGTTACAGCACGAGAATTGGTAAATTATGGGGGTCAATCTTAAAGTTTAATATAATAGCTTCAGATAAGTTTATTGCTCTATAGCATTTCTCCTATTTTATGAGGTAAACTGCTCAACCTCAAAGTCCCCCTTTCCAAGGAAGATTTATGAGGTGAACTGCTCAACCTCAAAGTCCCCCTTTCCAAGGAAGATTTATGAGGTGAACTGCTCAACCTCAAAGTCCCCCTTTCCAAGGAAGATTTATGAGGTGAACTGCTCAACCTCAAAGTCCCCCTTTCCAAAGAAGATTTATGAGGTAAACTGCTCAACCTCAAAGTCCCCCTTTCCAAAGAAGATTTATGAGGTGAACTGCTCAACCTCAAAGTCCCCCTTTCCAAGGGGGATTTAGGGGGATAAAGATGTACCTAACAAGTCGTAGGATTGCTATATTTCCGTTTTTAACAGTTTTTGATTCCAAATATCCTTGCCATTTATATAATAGCCTATGAACAACCAAATGGACACAACTATCTTAGCGTTCCTCCTTGCCCTCCAAGAGTTAGACACACCACTGAGTCAGGAAGAAAAGAATACTTTAAAAGAGATTGGCGATCAACTCGATGCTCGACCAGAAGCTTGGGAAAGCTTTACTGAACCGCTTTTAGTCACAATGATTACCTCTAACCCGCTATTAAATCAATATTACCATTTGTATAAATCAAAGCTAGAACGTCTGGAAAATATACCGAGCGAACTATTACCAACAGCCAGAGAAATCGTAGAATTAGAAAGCAGCGATACTGGCGCAATCACCAGAGGGTTTAAACCTCAAACGGAAGTAACAGGATACAACCAACAAATTAATAATACAGTCATTGTTATTAGTCGCTCTCAAAAACCCGAAGAAACCGCAAAAAAATTAAGCTTCCCTGAAAAACTCAAACAGATTTTAGGCTAATTTTTTCGAGGGGTTAGATTCCCGACTTCTTAAAGAAGTCGGGAATCTGGGAAATTTGGGAGAAGTCGGGAATCTAGGGGAATATGGGAAGGCAATCAGTTTAATTGAAATGATTTCAGCTTATGAGAGAACTTGTTTATCCAACTCTCGATCTATTTTTGTATGATTTAAAGGAGGCTCTCAATATTACCGATGAGGCCACCCAGAAAAATCAAGAGATTTTTACCCAAAAATTACCTCCCAATATCACAATTGTAGATTCAGCTAGGGAAGCAGAATATCTGGAGCTACTCCCCCAAAAAACAGAAGATTTTCAAACCGATCAGCTAGAAGGTTACTATTACCCTGTCCGCCTTAACGATACCTACGGCTTGCAAATTAACTGTTCAGTCAACAATCTAACAGAACCTCAACCCGTTGAATCTTTTAGCATTCTCAAATCTCAAATAGAATCCCGATTAAACGAACAACCGATAACCCTAGGTCAAGCTTGGCTGCTCTCTGGTTGGTTACCAGAAAATGCTACTCAAACGCCCCAAGAATTGGCTCAAGATTGTTATCAAGCGTTTTGTAAAGATAGCAATTGGCAGGATGCTCTTCAAGGGGAAGGTTCCTTTTGTGACGGCAAGATTTTTCAACTCTGGCAACCGGAAAAGGAGGCAGAACCTACCCCTAACCCCTCCAAGGAGGCAGAACCCACCCCTAACCCCTCCAAGGAGGGGAACTGGAGGGAGAGGGCTCTGATCCTGATTGCCATTTATCCTAATTTAGAAAGTGCCCAACAATCTGCTAATTTTTATCCAGATTGGCTGGGATTGTTCAGTTATTATAGTAAAATCAAATGGGCTTATGCTCAAAGTCGTTTAATTAAGCAAAATATTTTTGGTTATTATAAGAAGATTGAAAGCGATCGCCAAAAACTTCCCCTGCACAATCCCCAATCAATTGGTAATCAATTCACAGAGTTAAAAAACAGCCTTGACGCTATTCAACAAGACATCAAGGAATACAGGGCTGATTTATTAGGACTCGCCTTTCAAAAACAAGTTATTGATATTAATCTCACCAACTATCAAACCCGTTTAGAGATTATTAGAAAAAAACTGGATACCGATAGCCAGTTAGATTTTCTGGAGCAATTTAGCGATTTGGTGATCCAAAAATATCTGGTTCAAATCGACAAGGATTCAGAAAATATACAACTTGGGTTTCGACTCTTAGAAGACAACATCAATGCAGTACGCAGTCGCATCGAACTCGCCAAAGCTGAACGCGATCGCAATTTTAAAGAATTCGTTGCTGTCGTCGGTTCTGGAATCGCCGGAGTTTCCTTTGCTCCAGCCGATAAAAATTGTGACCCGATATTTGGCAAAAACGCAGTACCCTGCAAATTCCCCGTCCTCTTTAACCTTGTAGTCTTTATCATTGTTGCGGCTATGACTTGGTTGATTAGGAAACAATGGAAGCGATCGTCTTGAGGCAGGAGGCAGAAGTCATACCCAATCCGCTTGGTGTTGAGTACGTGACAAATAATTCAAAGTCCCCCAGAATTGGGGGATTTAGGGGGCTAAGTAACATTTACCCCTGCACCTGATTCCGGCAAAATGCCAATGCCTCTGCTAAATCACTAGTTTGCTGGGGATACTCTAATACTGGACGAGTAATTACGACTAAGGGAATCCCTAACTCTGCTGCTACCTCTCGCTTCACCTCCTCTCCTCCAGCTACCCCAGAAGCCTTCGTCACCACTAGAGATATATCCCAGTGACGCCAAAGCGCCTTCTCCAAGATCGCAGGTACAGGGGGACGCAGGGCAATAATCCTCTCTGATTTGAATCCCGCAGCGATCGCAGTTTCCAGAGATGTCGCAGTAGGCAAAATCCTGGTAAATAGGGTAGATTTGTCTTGCCAGTAACTGAACAGAGGTAAGGCTTTGCAACCGATAGTTAACAGTACCCGTTGCTGCTGTAGGTAGTTACCTGCCAGGAGAGTATCAAAACTATCAAGGGAAATTACTGATGAATTATCGGCTTGAGCCTGCACCGCTAGACGTTCAAATCTTAGATAGGGGAGTTGTTGCTCCTCTGCTGCTCTCATCGCCATCTGAGAAATTTCCACTGCATAAGGATGAGAGGCGTCTACAATAGCAGCAATCTGCTGCTGCTGACAAAACTGCCATAGCTGCTGAGCATCCAAACGCCCCACCAGCACCTGTAATTTTGTAGTTTGGGGATAAAGTGCCTCAGCAGCTTTTGTAGTTACAGTCACCGTGCAAGGTAACCCCAAGGATGCGATCGCACGAGCCAAAGCTGCACTCTCAGTCGTACCACCAATCAGCCAGAGACGTTTACTAATATCCAAATAACTCCACTAAAGAGCAACGATAGGATGATCCTTTGATACGGGTGAACAAAATTTTCGTGGGATTTCATTTCTCCGTGTCTCCGTGTCTCCGTGTCCCCGCGTCCCCGCGTCCCCGCGTCTCCGTGTCAGTCCTAACCAGGGGTCTTCAACCTAACATGATATTACCTCCCCTTTAAAGCTTTAGTAAAGTTTTGGCGATAGGACTTATTCGTGATAATCAATACAGGCCACAACAGAGATAAAGTAATGCGATTGGGCAAACTGCGGGAAAAGTTAGTCCGCTCAAACCCTTTCCAGAACTTCCAGGCACCGTAGCCATAAATTCCGAACATAACCAACAAAATCAATGGTTTCATCTAAACAACCCCCAAAAACACGGACTAGATCCATTTTGCCGAAGCTTTGCAATAGACAATTGCTTGATATATTGTCCTTACTCAAGATTTTAAGATAGTTTGCTGGAAGGATGTCATTTTTAGTAGACTAGTTCGAGAAACCTAGATGTAGCGCGGTTAATTAAAGTAAAGTTTTTTTCTCTTTCCTTATTCTTAATCTCAAGATTACCATGATCAGTTAATTATAGCGATACCAAAGCTCCAGTCCCAGAGAATCACTTCTCAAAATTGACAATTAGTCAATCTCCCTAGGACTTATCTCTTGGGTCTTAGGTATTTTTACTAACAATCTGTATCATTGATTAATAGTAAGATTAGAGCCTTTGTGTCAACTCACCTCCTATAGAAGCACCTCAAAGCTTTACAATTGTTAAGAGACTATAAAAAGCACGCGGAACGTAAATTATTGCGAGACCACTCCGTGAAGAGTATAACTAGGAGGAATTATGAGAGCAGTGCTGATGGCAGGCGGTTCTGGAACACGTCTAAGACCGCTGACCTGCGATCTAGCCAAGCCAATGGTGCCCATTCTGAATCGACCCATTGCTGAGCACATTATTAATTTACTTAAAAAGCATAATATCAAGGAGGTAATTGCCACGCTGCACTATCTCCCAGACGTTATGCGAGACTACTTCCAAGACGGGAGTGATTTTGGGGTACAAATGACTTATGCCGTCGAAGAAGATCAACCCCTAGGAACAGCAGGCTGTGTCAAAAATGTTGAGGAATTACTCAATGACACTTTTTTAGTAATTAGTGGTGACAGTGTTACCGATTTTGATCTGAGCACAGCCATTGAATTTCACAAAAGCAGGAAATCCAAGGCGACGTTGGTACTCACCCGCGTTCCCAATCCCGTTGAGTTTGGGGTGGTGATCACTGATGAAGAAATGCGCATTAACCGATTTTTAGAAAAACCTTCCACTAGCGAAATTTTTTCCGATACGGTTAATACCGGTACTTATATTCTAGAGCCTTCTGTTTTAGAATACCTCCCAGCTAATGAGGAATGTGACTTTTCCAAAGACCTGTTTCCCTTACTGCTAGAAAAAGGCGAACCAATGTACGGCTATGTAGCTGAGGGGTACTGGTGTGATGTGGGTCATTTGGATGCTTACCGAGACGCTCAATATGATGCTCTAGAAGGCAAAGTTAGTGTGGATTTTGCCTATAAAGAAGAAAAACCAGGAGTGTGGGTAGGACAAAACACCTTTATTGACTCCACCGTAAAAATTGAACCACCGGTACTAATTGGTGACAACTGTCGTATCGGTCCCAGGGTGAAAATTGAAGCTGGTACCGTGATTGGTGACAATGTAACGGTGGGTTCTTACGCTAACCTAAAGCGACCGATTATCTGGAATGGGGCAATTATTGGTGATGAAGCTCATCTTCGTGCCTGTACTATTTCTCGTGGTACTAGGATAGACCGTCACGCTCATGTGCTGGAAGGTGCTGTGGTTGGTGCTCTTTCTCGGGTTGGAGAAGAAGCACAAATTAGTCCTAGTGTGCGAGTTTGGCCTAGCAAGAGCATTGAATCTGGTGCGACATTAAATATCAACTTAATTTGGGGTAACAGCGCTCAACGCAATCTGTTTGTCCAACGTGGTGTCCAAGGCTTGGCCAATATCGACATTACTCCAGAATTTGCAGTTAAGTTAGGAGCGGCTTACGGTTCTACTTTAAAACCAGGGGTTCAAGTAGCAGTATCTCGTGATCAGCGAAGTATCTCCCGAATGGTTTCTCGGTCTTTAATGGCTGGTTTGATGTCAGTGGGGATTAATATCCAAAACTTAGAAGCCACAGCAATTCCTTTGGCTCGCATGGTATTGCCCACCTTGTCAGTGGCTGGTGGTATTCATGTGCGAGTTCATCCAGATCGACCAGATTATATTCTCATTGAGATTTTTGACTCCCAAGGAATCAATATTTCTAAAGGGAAAGAGAAAAAAATTGAGGGGGCTTATTTTAAGGAGGACTTGCGACGAGCACAGATTCAAGAAATTGGTAGCGTTAGTTACCCCAGTCAGATAATCGAGACCTACAGTAAAGGGTTTGCCGAACATCTTAACCTGTCAGCCATTGCCAACAGTGGCTCCAAGATAGTATTAGACTATGGTTATGGTGTTTCAGGGGCCGTACTACCACAACTTTTGAAGAAATTTGAGTGTGATGCAGTAGTCCTCAATGCTAGCTTGAACCAAGTCTCCCTCTCTGCAACTGAACGAGAGGGATTGCTTACTCAGCTAGGTCAAGTAGTAGAGGCACTGAAAGCCAATTTTGGTGTGCAGGTTTCCGCTAATGGGGAACAACTAATTTTGATGGACGAATCGGGAATGCCGGTTCGGGGTCAGATGTTAACCGCACTGATGGTTAACCTGATGCTAACCGCCAATCCTCGTAGTACAGTAGTAGTACCAGTACATGTTTCTAGTGCGGTGGAACAAATTGCCCGTCGCCATGATGGCAAGGTAATTCGTACTAAGGCTAACCCAACAGCTTTGATGGAGGCATCTCAGACTAATCCCAATGTTGTGTTCGGAGGTTCTGAGGAAATGGGCTTTATTTTCCCTCAGCTACATCCAGGATTTGATGCGATGTTCTGTATCGCTAAGTTAATTGAGATGTTGACCATACAGGAGCGAACCCTAGGTCAGATTCGCACAGAACTTCCCCGGGTTTCTCACAAATCTTACACAATGCGTTGTCCCTGGACAGCGAAGGGTTCCCTGATGCGTCATCTTGTAGAAAACCACTCCACCGAAAATTTGGAGTTAGTTGATGGGGTGAAGATTATCGATGCCAAAAGCGATAGTTGGGTGTTGATTTTGCCTGATGCTGGGGATCCTTTGGTTCATATCTATGCCAATAGTAATGACCGGGAGTGGACAGATGAAAACCTCAGGAAATACCGCAACTACGTCCAGGAGTTTGTGGAACAAGAGCAGGGTGTAGAACCGAGCAAAGCTGAAGTGTTGCTATAAAAGGTGTTAGGTTTTAGGTGTTAGGTTCTAGGTAATAGTGTTAGACCAAATCTGGCTACTATGGAGCACTTACCAACTTATTCCCTCTTCCCAACCTAATACCTAATACCTAATACCTAAGTTAATACACTTGTTCTATAATTGATACTGATTACCCAGATCTCTACGGGCGGCAATTGCCACCCCGAATGAAGGTCTCCAAACAAGTCAAATTCTCTTCCCTTCTGCCTTCTGCCCTCTGCCCTCTGCCTTGTTTCTTAAAAGAACTCCAACCCAACTATGAACAGTTGCATCTTAATGGCACAAATCATTCAAGCTCCAGAACTTCGTTACACTGCGGAGAATCAAACTCCTCTTGCCCAGATGTTAGTCCAGATTCCTGGGCTGAGACCTGAAGACGCCCCAGCAACCATCAAGGTGATTGGCTGGGGTAATTTTGCCCATGAAATTAAGGAAAACTACACTACCGGCGATCATATAGTAATTGAGGGTCGCTTGGGTATGAATACTATAGAGCGACAGGAAGGCTTCAAAGAAAAACGAGCAGAGTTGACTGCTTCCCGGATTCATAAACTCGGAGGCGATACTGATTGGTCTTCCCCAAACTCCACACCTGGCAGTACTTTTGATAGTCCAACTCCAATACCTTCAGCAAATACCAATAATGTGGTTGTACCATTAAGAGCCAATACCTCATCAGTATCTGATACCAGTAATCTCGATCAAGATTTTCCCTCAACTACCACCGAGCCAGCTTTTGAACCCTCTATTGTTCCAGCTCCCACTTCTGCTAATCCAGAAAGTCAACCAGATTTGGATGATATCCCTTTTTAGTTTAAGCTGGTAATTCTCACCGCAGCTGAAAATAGCTCAGGTTCTAGGTTTCAAATTTTAGATTGAGAGAAAAAAAACAGTTGTGTTTCAAATTCTATATTCACTCATTCACACCATCCAACCATTTTGGATATTCTTGTGCCGTTGTTTAAGTTGGGTTTTGCTCATGCTTGTATTGTTGACTGTTTGGTCAACAATTAGAGATTTTTTGGCAAGAGCCAAAAGTATGCATCAAGTACCCTGTAGCAACTGTAGATTTTTCACTGGTGATTACCGCCTCAAATGTACGGTGCATCCTTCTATTGCTAATTCTGAGGGAGCTATTAACTGTTTAGATTATCAATCCTCTCATGTTCGCTTTCAGTAATGTGTGGACATTTTCCGCCTGAATAGCTATATTTACCTATACTCTTTTTCATTTGCTTCCCATCGCTAGATAGGATACAGATTGCCATGAAAGGCTAGTTCTATCAAATTGCGATCGCGAGTTATTTTTGTCGGTAATAAAAAATCCGCCGCAGCTGAAGGGAAAGCTTAAATTGCTTGAAAATCCCAAATCATTGCTGCGTAAGGGTTTCAAAATGTGCTAGTTAAGAGCATCCAACGGACGCGACGCATCCGCAACGGGTGAGGTGAAATACATTTTTCGTGAAACGCTCAAGTCCTTGCTGAGTCAAGATTTCCCAATGTGTTTCTTGAAAGCCGCCCCACGGGCGGCGACTGCCACCCGCGACGAAGGTCAGAAACATTTGTAGGGAACTGTAGGGCGAAGCATTTGGGCGATAATTTAAGTACATAGGGCTTGCTGAATAAGTCATTAGCTATCAGTTTTGAGCTTTCAGCCGTCAGCTTTCAGCTTTCAGCTTGAAGATTACCCAGGGATTTTCCACAACAATGCCAGCTTTTTGAGCCCATTTGATACATTTCCTTGTACAAGACTTGGCTTATTAACATCTGAAAGCCTTGTCAGGTATAGCTTGCACACTAATTCAGTAAGCCCTACATATACCGAAGTATACCTATCCAAATGCTTCGCCCAACCCCCTGCAGCTGAGTGTGTTTCTTGAAAGTATTAGTCGTTACGATTATCGCTTAATGTCACTTCTTTTGTAATTTGCCACTGATAGTTTACTTCATGTTCTTTATAACCACCGATTGTAGAATTGCACTCAAACTCGTAAAAAACGTCTTCATTACGAAGAACTGTTCCAGGTCTCCTACTTGGATCTCTTTCTGAAAGTTCAATTAAAGCACTCTCAGGCATATTACATTTTTGTCTAATAATGTTTTCCAGGTTTTTCAGCTTTTCATTTGTTGTTACAAAATTCCATGTTATTTGCTTTTCAAATTCCTCAACATAATATTTTCCATCATTATTTTGGACAATATCCATTTCTATAATGGAATCACCTGGATTTACTTTGTTGCTCAAAGTGACTTCAGATGCAGGATAAGCTAGGAATATCTCGTATGAGCTATCTGCTGATTCTTGTTGAACAGCACGCACGCAAAAACCTAATTGAGAAATATACTTGTCTGCTAAACTCTTTACTTCATCTGGTAAGGCGATAAAATCCAGAGCAACAACACCACTGTCAGGAGGGGGATTATATGGACCAAAGCAAGTGAGAACACGCTGGTCAAAAAGTCGTCGTCCAACAGGCCAAAAGTAACGAATGGCGGCTGGGGTACTAACAGCGTTTAAAACGAGGCTTGCAATAGAGACAAATAACCAAACTTTTGGATGATCTTTGAGCCAATTTAGCACTTCCTCTAGATTTCTTGGGGGAGAGTGCGGCGTTTTCTTCTTACCCATCTGTCAAGAAAATAATATTTTTCATCATCAGAACAGGGTAAACGCACCTTATCAATAAGAAGGTTTCAATCTCAATAAAGCCCTGAATAACTGCGTTAATCCCTACTTATTGATAATGATTTAAGAGATGATTTTAGCCCTTGTAAAATCCATCAAACGCTCAATCTTGATTACTTCTTTTTTAACACATTAATATGTGATTTTGTCAATGCTAATTTATAGGTATTTGTCCTGACAATAAATATAGCCTCGCTATATTATGAAAAGTTTATGATTTTTATAAGAGAAGGGAAAGTTTATTAAAATTTTCCTCTTCAGCATTCGAGCAGAAAGTGTACAGAAAAAAACGCTAGACTTTTTGCTGTTTATCCCTCCCTGCTGTTTTTCCTAAAAGGAGGAGGAGATGGGGAGGATCGGAGTAACTTCATAACCAGACAATTCCTTGCCTATGTATTGGCAGGTTTGACTGATCAAATTCAGAAAAAATTCCACAGCAACGATAGCAACCAAAAGATTGCTCTAATAACTGCTATTAAAGACAGCTAACAATGGAGATAAGCGGACTCGAACCGCTGACATCCTGCTTGCAAAGCAGGCGCTCTACCAGCTGAGCTATACCCCCAAAAGGAGAAACATGCTTTAATTAACATGCCTTTATTATTGTAGCATTTTCACTGGTTTTGTCTAGGAGTATGGGAAAAAAATATTTGGAGGCATCTAATTCTTGTTAAAGTTGAGGGAGAGAGGCTTAAGGAGAAGCTCATCGAGCAGAATTCAAAAGAGGACATGGCTCTAGTAGTTGCAGCATTCTATAAATTTGTCAGCTTGCCAGACTTTGCCCAGAAGCAAAATCCTTTGCTGGCACACTGCCAAGAGCAAGGTATCAAAGGAACAATTCTTTTAGCAGCAGAAGGTATTAACGGTACAATCGCCGGTTCACGTCAAGGGATTGATTCAGTTCTAGCCTTGCTGCGGTTAGACCCCCGCTTGTCAGATCTAAAACCAAAAGAATCTTACACCGATTCCTACCCCTTTAACCGTCTAAAAGTCCGGCTTAAGCAAGAAATTGTTACCTTGGGGATGCCTGAAGTTAACCCAAACCAGGAAGTAGGCACTTATGTCAACCCTCAGGATTGGAATGCCTTAATCTCCGATCCTGAGGTGCTGGTTATTGACACCCGTAATGACTATGAGGTGGATATTGGCACTTTCCAGGGGGCACAAAATCCCCAAACTGACACATTTCGAGAATTTCCTGATTACGTTCACCATCATCTAGACCCCAATCAACATAAAAAAGTTGCTCTGTTTTGTACCGGGGGCATTCGCTGTGAAAAAGCCTCATCTTTGATGTTGAGTCAAGGTTTTCAGGAGGTTTACCACCTCAAAGGTGGCATTCTGAAGTATTTAGAGGAAATCCCAACCGCAGAAAGTCTGTGGCAAGGGGAATGTTTTGTTTTTGATCAACGCATTGCCGTCACCCACGGCTTGGAATCAGGAACTTACGATTTCTGCCGTAGTTGTGGGCATCCAATATCCGCATCGGATAAAACTACTCCTCAATATCAAGAAGGCATTTCTTGCCCCTACTGTTTTGCTCACCTCACACCGGAAAAAAAGGCACGCCAGCAGGAAAAACAGCGACAGTTAAGGCTCAGGGAACAGTAATGATATCATGTCCGGTTGAACACTTATCATTAAGGCCGACGCGGAGACGCGGGGACGCGGGGACGCGGAGACGTTTTTAACGTTTCAACCCGGTTTGACAGAAGAGAGATAGACAGGGGTGAACGAAAAAATGAGTGGGGAAACGAGTCAGCAGACGCGGAGACGCGGGGACGCGGGGACGCGGAGAATGGAAATCCCACGCCAAATTTCGTTCACCCGATAGACAGAAAACTTTTACTCCAAGGCTGTAAAGTCTCCTCCCAGTGCTTCCACAATGGTGCGAGTATTGGCTGTCAGCATCTTGACATAGGTGTCGCCATCACTACCCACTCCACCAATTGAATCAGAATAAAGTTCTGCTGGTGCTAACTTCACTCCAGCTTCTTGAGCTACAGTTTGGATCAGATCAGGATTAATGGTGGTTTCAGCAAAAATTGCCGGAACTTTAGTCGCTTTAATCGCATCGGCTAAGTTTTTGAGAGTCCGAGCACTGGGTTGTTCTTCGGTACTAATACCAATTAAAGTACCTGTAATTTCTAATCCGTAGGCACGAGCATAATATTGAAAGGCATCATGGGTAGTAACCAGCTGGCGCTGCTTAGCTGGGATGGTTTGAATCTGTTGGGTAATCCAGCTATCAAGCTGCTGCAATTCCTCGGTAAGTCGTGCCGCATTCTGGTTAAATTCTTCCTCGTCTTCCGGTGAGAGGGCAATCAACTGGTCACGAATACTATTGACCATCTTAATCCCATTTTCCGCATCACCCCACACATGAGGGTCTGGCTGTTTTGTCCCTTGGTAGTCGAAATCTAAAGGTGTAACCACTTCCCCAACCGCAAACTTATTGGCATTTACCCCAGCAGCATTCATTTGTTTAATCAACCCTGGCTCCAGATTGTAACCGTTGTAGAGAATCAAA
>JAAHHL010000920.1 GCA_010672185.1 Caldora sp. SIO3E6
GATGGACTTTCCATTGCACTCCGACGAAAGCATTGAGCGGTTATACAAAGCTTGTTGCGAAACCCTTTGCAGCGTCGACGACAGCATTGGAGAGGTGCTGGATAAGTTGGAAACGATGGGAATTCTCGACGAGACCCTCGTGATCTATATGGGTGACAACGGTTAAGTAAGAACTTGTTTAAATACTTATCTCAACAGTGATTGGCATCCCTTTGCTCAAGAGTTGGAAGAAGAAGTAACAGATGCGGAGGGTCAGATTCCCCAATCACCAATTAATTTGGGAACATCAGACTCTCTCTACGAAAACTTAGAACACATTCAGATTCTTGCCTGCGGCACTAGTTGGCACGCTAGTTTAGTAGGGAAGTATTTGTTAGAGCAATTAGCTGGCATTCCCACGATGGTGCAGTATGCTTCCGAGTTTCGCTATGCACCAGCACCCCTGACAAAAAATACCCTAACCATTGGGGTAACTCAATCTGGAGAAACGGCGGATACTCTGGCAGCCTTGGATATGGAAAAACGCCGTCGTGAAGGCTTAGAGGCAGAATATCAACCACGACTCTTAGGGATTACCAATCGACCAGAAAGCACCCTTGGTCAGATGGTATCTCAAATTCTTGAAACTCATGCAGGTATTGAAGTCGGTGTTGCTGCGACGAAAACCTTTGTCACCCAGTTGGTGGTGTTTTACTGCTTGGCACTGGATTTGGCAAATCGGCGTCAATCCTTATCCCCTTCACGTATCGAGGATATTATTGCCAGTTTGCGACAACTACCAGCAGAAATTGAGCAATTATTAGAAAAACAGGACCGCCATATTGAAGAGTTAGCTCATGAGTTTGCGGAAACCCAAGACTTTATCTTTTTAGGCAGGGGTATTAATTTTCCCATTGCCCTAGAAGGAGCACTCAAACTCAAGGAAATCAGCTATATTCACGCTGAAGGCTACCCTGCCGGAGAGATGAAGCACGGTCCGATCGCCTTGTTAGATGCTAAAGTACCAGTGGTAGCGATCGCGATGCCCGGTACTGTCTATGAGAAAGTGCTCTCCAATGCCCAGGAAGCGAAGGCACGGGATGCCCGCTTGATTGGGGTAACACCAATTAATGATCAAGAAGCAGCGGAGACCTTTGATGATTTGTTACCTGTTCCCTCCGTGGAGGAATTGCTCTCACCAATCCTTGCGGTAATTCCCCTACAGATCTTAGCTTATCACATTGCAGCAAGGCGAGGCTTAGATGTTGATCAACCAAGGAATTTGGCTAAGTCTGTGACAGTGGAGTAGTGCCGTGACACAGCTAAAATGGTGGGGAGAGAAACGGGTTTTGAAGTAATAAGTAATAAGTAATAAGTAATAAGTAAGATACAAGTAGAACTTATCATATTGGTTATAATGCCTATAAATCTATATCTACTCATCACTCATCACTCATCACTCATTACTTCGTATTCCACATTTTTAGGTGTGTCGCGCCAATAGCACTACGCGAATAGGTTAGGACATGAAGAGAACTCACCACAAAGGCACAAAGGACACAAAGAAAATTTATATTTCCTAATTCTAGCTCTTAGTGCATATTCCCAATTCCCAATTCCCAATTCCCTATTGCCCATTCCCAATTCTCAAGCGAATTGCCAAAATTATGGTTACAAATATTAGAGATAATGAATCATGAAAATTGAAAAGCGATCGCCTCCAACTTGGAATTAATAACCTATGGAAATAAGTAACAAAAATAGTTATAAAATTTATTTAGATGTTTGTTGTTTAAATCGTCTGTATGACGATCAGACTCAATTACGAATACGTCTAGAATCTGAAGCCATTTCTGAAATTATTGTTAACTGTCAATTAGGAAAATGGGAATTAATCATTAGTACCATTATTGAATCAGAAATTTCTCAAACTCCTTTACAAACTAGAAAAGAGAAAGTAAGAGAATCTTTGTCAATTGGGAAAACTAAAATTTTTCTGACTCAATCAATACTAACAAGAGCTAAGGAATTAACAACATTTAGTTTTAAAAAATATGATGCGCTTCATGTTGCTTCTGCTGAAGGTAATGCTGATATATTTTTAACAACAGATGACCGACTACTCAGAAAAAGTATAACCTATAAAAAACAATTAAACATTATTGTAGCTAATCCGATTACATGGCTCTTAGAAATTAATAAAATCAAAGGAGAACAAGAAAATGACACCAATTGAACTGCATCGTAAAGGATTTAAAGTCTTAGTTGATGCTTTGGGATATGTAGATGCTGTCAAATTCATTGGTCAATTTGATCAAGGAAGCGGTAACTATACTGAAGAACGCCATCAATGGTTAGATAATTTAACAATGGATAATATTATAGCTGATATTAAAACCTATCAAAATAATGAAATTGTAGAATAAACAAGGAGGTAAAGAGTGATGAACATTCAAAAGCGATCGCCTCCAAAACAGCTCTATATTCAATTTATTTCTCGGGTGCCTTTAACTTTTCACCATTGGGCAATGAGGAATAGGCAATGGGGGATGTACCTCACGGATGCGAGAATTGCTATAGTGTACAACTTTATTGTTCGCTTACACTAAGGTATGGGCTGATTGTTCCCTACCACCTACCACCTACCACCTAATACCTAATATATAGAAGCTTGAAAACTAAACAGCATCCTCAAGACAATTTTGCTATTACTTTTGCACCATTATCCCTAACAGAAATCTACGCCCTAGCTGATAATCCAGCTAACGGAGCAGTAGTAGTTATGAGTGGCACTGTACGGAATCAAACTGATGGCAAGCCGGTAGTTTCTCTGGAATATCAGGCTTATGAACCGATGGCGATACAAATATTCACTACAATTGCTGCAGACATCCGTCAACAATGGTCTGATGTGAATCGAGTAGTAATTTATCATCGCACAGGTCGTTTACAAATTGGCGAAATTAGTGTATTAGTGGCGGTTGGTTGTCCCCATCGTTCAGAAGCATTTGCAGCCTGCAAGTATGCCATTGATACCCTTAAACATAACGCCCCTATTTGGAAAAAAGAACATTGGGCAGATGGTTCTAGTAGCTGGGTAAGTATTGGAGCTTGTGAGCAGGAATAGTTACAAATCTTATAGATAGCTATCAGCATTCAGCTATCAGCTGTCAGCTATTAGTATTCAGCTTTTTAGCTAATTAGGGCTTGCTGAATAAGTCTTTAGCTATCAGCTGTCAGCTATCAGCTTTCCGGATTTTAACCCCGAACATTATTGATTTAACCAGGTATTTACCAACAATGGTGCAAGGTTCTTGAAACCAAAAATGCAAAAACCTTGGACTATTTTGGCTTGCTCCATGCTTGAAAACCAAGTCTTGTATAGCTGACCCACTCATGCAGCAGACCCTAATTAGGGCTTGCCGCATAAGTGTGCAAGCCTTGCCAGACAAGGCTTTCAGCGGTTGATAAGCCTTGTCTTGTGCAAGGAAATTGTATCAAATGGGCTCAAAAAGCTGGCATTGTTGTGGAAAATCCTTGGGTAATCTTCAAGCTGTCAGCTTTCAGCTTTCAGCTTGAA
>JAAHHL010000921.1 GCA_010672185.1 Caldora sp. SIO3E6
TGAAATTTTCCAATGAAAGTGCTTTCGTTTTTGTATTGATGGGCTTAAAAACCTTGCACTTGCTTCTCTAAAATTAAAAATCTAACAGCTCTTTATAGAGTGCTTCATCTGCAACGCTGTTTTTTGTCCAGTAATCCACCAGCATCTTCTTATTGCGCTTCGCTTTGGTTGTCAGAGGTTTTGCTCCCTGTCCCGAGCCAGATTGGTAGGTTTCCTCCCAAGACTCAATTTCGTGGGGAAATGCCTTGTTAAACTCAATAGTTAGTGTTCGCTTTAGCTCTGGATAAGTTAGGGTATAGGACATCAGTTGAGGATTTCCGGCAACTGGTTGGAGTTGTGCTGTTGCTGATTGAGTTGTCCAAGAGAGATGGCGCAATCGTTGAAACATTGTACCAGGAATCAGTTGCAGTTTACCGGTAGGGAGGTCTTGAGGATTGAGGCGAATGGTTGTCCATAGTTCATCTTCCGGTATAGCTCCATCCAGGGAAAGAATCTGATCTCCATCCCTTTCAAAATAGGAATTCTGTTGAACGCGGTAACTTTGCTTGCTAAGATTCAGTTGTGTAAAAGTATGACCACACCACTCCTGGGATGAGGTGGTGATTTTCAGGGTTTGTGGGTTAGTCGGACGCTGCACAGGAGTGAATACTGAAGTCATCATCGAATAGGGGTAGATACCTGTGTTAAAGTTTTTGGTGAAGTTCAGTTTCATCACATTGACACTGTCATCTCCGGCTTGAGCAGGATTATCCAACTTAACCTGCTTGCTACGGGAAAAATCTTCAGTGACAAAAATTAAAACAGCATTGCCTTGATGGATTTCTCCATAACGTGCTTGCTCAAGGGTGTAGCTAGTCAACTCAGCTTTTCCCTTGTACCAGTAATCATTAAAAGTATTGCTAACTGGACCGACTAGTTTTACCTCATTCGTGTTGTTATAGGCAACTGTACTAGCTAAGGGTTCAGCTGTTGAATCCCTAGTAGCTGTAGCACAACCAGTTAAACTACAGAGAACACAGGAGAAAAGCAGTAATCTTCGTAAGTGGGTTTTCATAACTTGCAAGGCAAAGACTTTTACCTTCAGAAAATAACCACCTTTAGCTAGGGTGTGTTCAAAATATACCATGGACAAGAAATCTTCCCCAGACAAAATAATCATTTTAGACACCACCATGCGTGATGGAGAGCTTACTCCTGGGGTAAAAATGACTCTACAGGATAAACTACAGCTGGCACAGTTACTGGAAGCGATGCAAGTTGATGTCATTGAAGTTGGTTATCCTGGAGTTTTTCCCAAAGACTTTGAGGAAATTATCGCTATTTCTAAGGTAATCAAAAAATCTATTATCTGCGGACTAGCAGGTTCTAAGTCAGAGGAAATACTATGCCTTGCTCAATCTCTTAAACCTGCTGCTAGGGCTAGAATCAATCTCTATACTCCTGTCAATCTCCAACAGAATTCCGAGATAGATCAGCAGCAATTACTAGAAGTTATAGGTGAGAGTATTAGTTTGGCAAGGAACTACTGCCCTGATGTCGAATGGTCAGCTTTTGCTGCTCCGAGAAGTCAACCAGATTTTCTGTGTAAAGCTGTTGAAGTTGCCATCAACAGTGGAGCGACTACTATCAGTATTCCCGATACTTTTGGTTCCTTAGTACCTCGGAGCAGAGGTGCGGAGGAGCAGAGGTGCGGAGGAGCAGAGGTGCGGAGGAGCGGAGGAGCAGAGGAGCGGAGGAGCAGAGGTGCAGAGGTGCAGAGGAGCAGAGGTGCGGAGGAAGAAGAATACAATTTTCTTTAACCCTTGGGGCGATGGTGACAAGTTAAAGGGTCGTGCATTTTGTCAAGTACTATATATAGCGTTTAGGCACTAACAAAACGCCATATATAGAAACAACCAAGGAGTCAAAAAATTGTGGTTCCTCTTCTTCATCTCCGCGTCCCCGCGTCCCCGCGTCCCCGCGTCTCCCTTGACAACGACATTTTTACCTTAACTTGTCACCAATGCCCTTGGGGTATTTCCATATATAGGTTTTTTTAGAACTACTACGCCATATATGGGAGTTGACAAAATGCACGACATTTTAACTTGTCACCATTGCCTAACACCTAAGACTTAATACCTAAAAGTTAGCACCTATCTTTTGGTCTATTTCTGAACCGTGTAAAGATATGTTACCATTTTTTCTTCTATTTAGCAAAAAATGACTTATAAATTTATCAATGATTCAGCTGGAACTCCCTCGTCAGAAGATAGTAAAACCTAATCTGAGTGCAATTTTGAACCTCTGGGTTGCTTTACTTGCCGTATCCTTTGCTCCCATTTTCATTCGTTTTAGCGAGACAGAGTTAGGAGCTAATGGCACAGTTTTTAACCGAATGCTAATCTTTGCAGTATTTTTTGGTATTGGTGGAGCGATTCGCAGCAAATTTGCTGCTCCTCAAAAAGTTAAGAAGCAAGAACCAATAACGATCCGGCAGTGGATATTGCTAGTTGTTGTTGGCATTATTTCTATTACCACCTTGGTACTCTGGGCAATTTCTCTGGAATACACCAGTGTCGCTAAATCTATGCTCCTCAATAATCTAACTCCTGTATTCACTTGTTTGGGGGGATGGCTCTTCTTGAGCAAACGCTTCGACAAGAAATTTATTGTTGGTGTGGTAATTGCCTTATCTGGAGCAATCGTATTAGGACTCGAAGATTTCCAGGGTGCAGAGGGGCATCTAATCGGAGATATTTATGCTTTAATGTCCGCTGTGTTTTTAGGAGCTTACTTTTTAGTAGTGGAGCAGCTACGCGATCGCTTCTGTGCTACGACTATCTTACTATGGCGTTGTGCGATCGGTAGTACCTTACTTATCCCCGTTGTTCTGTTCACTGAAGGTCAACTATTTCCCACTACTTGGTTACCTTGGTTAGCCGTAATTGGTTTAGGCATTATCTCAGAAGGTTTTGGTCAACGTCTGCTAGCAGATTGTATGGATCAATTATCCTCTAGCTTCATCTCCCTCTTTCTACTCCTAGAGCCAATTATTAGTGCAATTTTAGCTTGGATTATCTTTGCTGAAAGCTTTAGTATGACAACTGGTTTAGGGTTTATTGTTGTTCTGACAGGAATTTACCTGGCTCAATCGAGTAAGTCTGCCACTAAAGAATGTGCAGTTAACTAGTGTTTTGAAGGCAGGAGGCAGGAGGCAGGAGGCAGAAGGCAGGAGGCAGGAGGCAGGAGGCAGAAGGCAGTACTGATGAAAAAATTTTTCACCACCATGCATGAAAGTCTCTCTCGATCCGTCTCCGTGTCCCCGCGTCTCCGCATCCCCGTGTCTCTTATCTTTATCCTAAAGTTATTGTTCTACTGAAACAACCAGCATTTGCGATTAAGTAGTCGTGAAAATTAATTGTATATAATTTTGCCTGTAAGTCTTGCAGGGCAATAAGCGAATATCCAATTAATTTTGCCTAGGTACTTAAACCCTTTAATGGTTTCCATCTCCGCTCTGGAGAATTGGTTTGGAAAGGCGTGGGCAAAAAAATAGA
>JAAHHL010000922.1 GCA_010672185.1 Caldora sp. SIO3E6
TCATAAACCCAAGGTAATAAATTCCAGGCAAGCATTCATCAACCCATTGGCATTAGGAGCATAGATCAGAGTCCAAACTACTGCTACTAAAGACATGGGGAATACTACTGGCATGAAGAATAGAGTGCGAAACACCACCATACCTTTGAGAGGACGGTTCAGCAGTAAAGCCAGTCCCAAAGCTAATGCCGTTTGCACTGGTACGATTACTAGAGCAAATAGGCCATTATTGAGTAAGGCATGAAAAAAGGAAGGGTCACTAAAAATTCTTCTGTACTGTTCAAAACCTACCCACCTCATTGGTAAAGGGGAACCAAGGCGCAGATTAGTAAACGACAGTACTACTGCCAAGGCAAAAGGTAAAGCAACAAACAGAAATAATCCTGCCATAGCCGGCGCTGCCATGGTCAGTGCCGTGGATGTATCATCTTTGGATTGGTGATTAGTCATTGGTTTAAGTTTTCGCGTTCCGGTAATCTTGCCATGAGATACCTAACCCAATCAGAGCGGTTGATACCGCGCCTTTTGGTTTCGCGCACACATTTCTCTAATTTTTAGCTTAACATTTTGTCAATTAATAATTGACCGGAGAAAGACAAGGCAAAAAGAGGACAAGAAAATCTGTAAATGGGACAAACTATCCGTCAAAATCAACTTGACACAGCACTAGTAAGTCTGAGGTTAAACCCTTTTTTAGTGGTTAATGTATTCAAGATGGTCTATATCAAACAAACACTGGCAAAACAATCAACTTGACACCAATGGCATGCTGAATATAGCCACAAAAACAATGCAATAATGCTTTTGGGGCAATAGAAGAATTGCCATTTACCCGGAATAGTTTGAGGACAAGGTCGCTTATGAGATTACAAACTCGACTTCTCCCCCGTGAGCTAACGGGAACTCTTAGCATTGCTGCCAATGCTTCCTCTTTTTCATGAACAAACCTTGCAATCAGTTATCTCTGACGAGCAATAATTAAACCAATTAACCGTTGGATAAAACTAATTAACGAGCCTAATTTAACTGACCCTAGAAGGCTAGATATTACCTAGACGTACTAGGCGATTAAACCTATTGCATTTTCAATGCTATTGAAACCTTATTGATTATTATAGCAAAGTTGTTCTTTAAACCAATTTTTTTATTTAAATGTCTACTAATAACTATTTTTGTTAACTTTTATTAAGTACTGTTAAAGCTAGTTAATATTTACTATTTTTATACCAATTTTATGAAATTCTGCGACACATCAACCCCCCCCAAACCTGAGCAAGGGGGGAGCAAGATCAGCAATTATAGTTGACAAGTTGAAGTAATTACAGAGGGATAGCCTTCGTTATCCTGAATGTCTTCGTCGATAGCAGCAGCAGCTCTATTTAAAGCTGTTTCCACATCTGTGCCGTGACGAATGTCAGCAAAGGCTTCCTGAAAGACAGAGGTAATAACTGGGTAAGCTGGAGTTTGGGGACGAGGTATGCTCTTTCCCGTCAATAACTGAGATGAAAATAGGCGCAACGGACCACCTTCGGAGTAAAGTGGAGACTTAGCGATCGCACTTTGAGTACCAGGCACAGCTCCGTTGGCATTGCTCATGGCTAAGACTTCATCAGTGTGTAAGAGAAATTCCAAAAACTGCATAGCTGCCTTGGGGTTGAGAGATTTGTTAGTAATCCCCCAATTCCAGGAACCTTGACCAGTTTTCGACCCTTTCCCAAAATTAGGTAGAGGTAATAATACCAAATCATCCCCAACCGCTTCAAAATAATTTTGATAAACTGGGTGAGCTGCCCAAGATAAAGCCACTCTTCCTTCAGTAAAGGCAGCGTCATCAATATTGGGGTCTACATACCCTCGCTGTAACCAAGACTGTAATTCTTGCATTGCGGCGACAGCAGGCTTGCTATTGAGTACGCCATCAGCGGATTGGTAATCACTGCGATTAATCAGATCACCTCCTGGTGACTGGATAATAGGAGAGAAACCATAGGTAAACCACTCTCCTCGATAGTTAAGTTTCAAGTCGAGGATTTGACCATCTGGGTCTTGTTGGGCAAGGGTGGCAAGGATTTCCTCGAATTCTGCAGCAGTCCAGGCATCCTCATTACCTTGAGGAATACGAGCCCCAGCTGCTTGCAACTTGCTGCGGTTGCCATAAAGACCAAGTCCAGAGTCGAAAGTACCCACGGAATAAAGGCAGTCGTGGTAAGTACCCTGTTCAATAATCGAAGGTAGTAGATCCTGGCGTAGTTCTGGTGCTAGCAACCCGTCTAGGGGAATAAGGTTGCCTTGCCAGACATAGTTGTAGACAAAAGGGCCATCAAATTCCAGCACATCGGGCAAATCCCCAGAAATGGCTGCTGCTTGGACTTGGGAGTTATAGGAACCTTCCGGGAGGAATTTGAGCTCAACGGTAATATCCTCTTGAGAGGCGTTGAAACTTTTTACCTGTCGCTCAATGGTTTGGCGCTCTGCTTGAGGACCAGAGTGAGCCCAAACTTGGATAGTGTTCTGGAAATCAGTCTCTTGACACCCACTCACCAATAAAAGCAATGCTGTTAGTAGGCTGAGCCAGCGCCATTTTTTCACAATCATGATTTAGTTATTTGTCAAGTTTCAACTGTTAAGTGTTATTAGTACAAAGAATGCTCTGACTAATAACAAAGAACCCAAAATCCCACCCTATGCAAGTCGTGGGATAAGCTTAGTCACTAGGGTTAGGGAGCATCTCATTTTTGTACATATAGTGCAGACATCTCCCTAATTAGCTGTCAGCTATCAGCTATCAGCTGTCAGCCAAAAAGCTGAATGCTGAAAGCTGAACGCTGAAAGCTGAACAGTGATGAATTTGCAACTTTGAGATGCTCCCCTAGGGTTATCTGTAGACGCGAATGACCGCAGAGGTTTTGCACTCTCTTTATCTCTATTATACCAAATTAGGGATAGTTCCCCCTTTTATTTGATATCCAAGAATAATCAGCTAAAAATGCTAGACAAAAAGTTAAATACATTTAAAATAAAAAAATGCAGTTGAACTAGGAGCAAGTTATGAACAATTTATTACAAAAAATCTGGGTGATTTTTATTGTTGCAGTGCTGGCGGTTATATTTTTTCTCCCCACCAGCAACCCAGCTTATACCGATGAAGAGGTTACCAACACATGGGATGCGGCCTCCATTGAGGCAATCAGTACTCTTGAACCAGTAGATAAACCGACGGAGGAAGTGAATCACTCCACTAAAATTACCTCCATTGAGCAAGTATCAGATGTCTCGACCAGTGAACCTTACTTTAATGCGTTAAAAAAACTAATTGAAGTTTACCAAATAGACCTTACTTTGGCCGATGGAAGTTTTCAAGGAAATCAGTTCATAACTAGGGGTGATTTTATCATTTACTTGCGTGATAGTCTTGAGGTAATGAATAAATTACAACAAAACCCTAAGGTTGCCAGTTTTACCGGTAAGCAAGTAGCCAAAACAGCAGTTTTAATCAATGATCTTGAAAATAAAGCTGATGTGATATCTCAACGAA
>JAAHHL010000923.1 GCA_010672185.1 Caldora sp. SIO3E6
TGCCACTCAAAGCCATGCCCATGGAACGGATGACATCATTGACTCGATTACCCAAAGCTACCAATTCATCTATGGAAGCACCGGTTTCTGCTGCTGCACCAACGGCTTTGATAACAAAAAAGTTGCCCGCGACGCCCCGCCGCCCTACAGTATAGAGGCTATCTTTAACGGCTACATCATCATCTACAAAAATCGTTTTTACGGTAATTCCTTCATCTTCCAATTCTTCAGCGGCATCACGGAAAGCAGCGCGATCGCCTGTATAGTTATTAACAATATGCAGCACACCTTTAGCTGAGTTGAGCAGTTTGGAGGACTCAATCACATAATCGATGGGAGGAGCAGCAAAAACATCACCAGGACAAGCACCGTCAAGCATCCCCTTACCCACAATCATCACATGAGCCGGTTCATGACCGGAGCCTGAACCCTGAATAATGGAAACTTTATCATCATTGGGAGCATCTGCTCGCATAATAAGGTTGTAGTCGCTTACGTACTTGACTTTACCTGGATTCGCCAGGGCAATTCCCTTCAACATTTCGGGAACAAATTGCTTGGGATTATTAACAAACTTCTTCATGGATTTTTTTCCTGTGATTGATTGCTCAATTTACCACAAGCTAAGACCCAGTTAAATTGTTTTGTCGTAAATATAGAAATTTTTGCATTTGTACCCCTCTAGATCCCCCTAAATCCCCCTTAGTAAGGGGGACTTTTTGCTCTTTTTACAAACAACTAACAACTAGCAACAAATAACAAGAAATCCCCCGTGCTGTCTTCCGAGGGATGAGTTAACTCACCTTCCTTTAACCTCTGCAATTAAACAGTCAAGTTCTGTTTGCATTTGGGTAAGAACTTGCTGATAACAGGTATTCACATAATCGCGATCGCTTAATGCTGTGCGACCATATTGTTCAAATATAATGGGAGCACAGACACGGGTATGAATCTGCGTCGGTAAAGGGAAATTGGGTAGAGGACCAATTCCCAATCCCCAAGGCAGTCCTAAATAAACAGGAAATACCTCTGGATCCGTATCAAATAACCAAGGCATAATGCCCCACTCATGCAACTGCCGAACTTGTTGATAGAAGTCGGCTAAAACCACCAGGGTATCGTGAGCCCCCCAGGAAATAATGGGGACGATGGGTACATGTTCTCGCAGTGCTAGTTTGATAAATCCTTGATGTCCTGCGAAGTAAATTTTATCTCGCATCTGGTGGGGACGGAAAACATCATACCCTCCTCCTGGATAGACGAGGACTGCTGCTTGTTTTTGGAAAGCCGCAATCGCCATTTTAGGATGGGCTACAATTGAGCCGCACTGGACTGCAAATTTGGCGACTTCGGGAAAAACTTGCCAGAGTTTGGGATGGGTTAGTCCGTATGCTAAGCGATCGTAGCCAAATCGCTGGAACCAATCATACATGAACATAAACATATCTGGTGCGGCTAAACCCCCATTATGGGAACCGACTATCAGCATGTTCCCAGTTTGAGGCAGGTGATGCCAACCATCGGTAGTGACTCGAAAGTAGTGGTGGTAGAACCATTCCCAAAAAGGCATAAAGGACTTTATTACCTGGGGGTCTCTCGCATCTAATGACCAACCATCAAACTTTTGGTGAGGGTTTGTGCTGTTATGGGGGTGTTTTAGTTTGTACATAGGGTAAGAAGGCTGGAGTCAGAAAACAGGAGGCAGTAGGGGTCAGGTATTTGTTCCACAATGTTAGTACATTATTTCAAGTATAACTATCCACATACAGTATCGATCGCTACTGAGCAAACTTGCTTTGGTATTGGCTAGGATAAAATTGAGGCAGGAGGCAGAAGGCAGGAGGCAGAAGGCAGGAGGCAGGAGGCAGGAGGCAGGAGGCAGGAGGCAGGAGGCAGGAGGTTCTAAGGGAAGCTGACTTGTTTCTTCTCTTCTTTTTGACGTGAAATTCTACCCTATTCCCTATTCCCTATTCCCCAGTTCGTCAGACGCTTCTTAATTATTAATTATTAATTATTAATTATTAATTATTCCCCATGTATTTCCCTGAACAAGAATTAGACAATACCGTTTTTAGTTTTGCAGAAATTCAGGCAGAGCTGAATTACAAATATGCCCAAGATGCTCTACGAGACTTAGTCAATAATTTTGATTTAACACCCCAAGAACAAGCAGGTTTAGAGGTAGAAATTGAGGGTTTAACCCGGGTGCTTGATAAGTTAGAACATACCTGTGTGCAGATTGCTGTCTTTGGTATGGTGGGACGAGGGAAATCTTCTGTACTTAATGCCTTATTAGGACAATCTGTATTTCAAACTGGACCACTCCATGGAGTTACCCAGGATTTTCAACAAGCTAATTGGCAATTGAGCAGTGAAACAGTAGGGGACAATCATCAAGATATTTTAAGAGTTGCTCTACCAAGTATTGGCAACTCCGAGATTCAGTTAATTGATACTCCTGGTATTGACGAAATCGATGGAGAAACTCGCGAAGTGATAGCACTGACAGTAGCTAAACAGGCAGATTTGCTACTGTTTGTCATTGCTGGAGATTTGACTAAGGTAGAGTATAAATCCCTATCTCAGCTGCGAGATGTTGGTAAACCAATGCTACTGGTCTTCAATAAGATTGACCAGTATCCTGAGGCAGACCGTATGGCAATTTACCATAAAATTCGGGATGAGCGAGTCAAGCAGCTGCTTTCACCAGAAGAAATTGTTATGGTTGCGGCTTCACCCCTGGTAGCTAAGGCAGTGCGTCGGGTTGATGGCACCATGGGAGTGAAACGGTGTCCTGGAAAACCGCAAATCGAGGCTTTGAAACTTAAGATACTGGAGATTTTGCACCGGGATGGGAAATCTTTGGTTGCTCTGAATACCATGCTTTATGCCGACAATGTTAATGAGCAGTTGGTAAACCGGAAAATGCTGATTCGAGAGGAGAGTGCCAATCAGATTATTTGGAGAGCTGTGATGGCTAAAGCGGTTGCGATCGCTCTTAATCCCGTTACCGTTGTCGATATTCTCACTGCTACTGCTATTGATCTGGTGATGATTCTTAGTTTATCAAAGCTCTACGGTATTGCGATGACTCAATCAGGAGCTATCGGATTGCTGCAAAAAATCGCTATCAGCATGGGAGGTATCAGCGCTAGTGAACTTCTGGCAACTCTAGGACTAAGTTCCCTCAAAGGTTTGTTAGGTATATCAGCACCAGCAACCGGTGGAGTTTCTTTAGCTCCCTATCTTTCCGTTGCCATTACTCAGGCAGGAGTTGCCGGTGTCTCCTCCTATGGTATTGGACAAGTTACCAAAACTTATTTAGCCAATGGAGCATCTTGGGGACCTGATGGCCCTAAAGCGGTTGTCAGTCGTATTCTCTCTTCCCTTGATGAAACCTCTATTCTTAATCGTATTAAAGGAGAATTAGGGGCAAAATTGGGGCAAGCGGGTGTGGGAAGTGTGGGGAGATAGAGATACATTTGTGGTATTATTATTTAATAATGGGATAGGTGTGCGCCTATACAATA
>JAAHHL010000924.1 GCA_010672185.1 Caldora sp. SIO3E6
TCCTGCCTCCTGCCTCCTGCCTCCTGCCTTCTGCCTCCTGCCTCCTGCCTCCTGCCTCCTGCCTCCTGCCTCTTAAAAGCATCATCGATTCACTCGACTATACAGCCAAATAGCAGCAGTGATACCGATGTAATGAGCCAATACAGTGATGATATTAGCCTGCACACCCAATAAATCGATGGAATTGCCAAACCAACGGGCGTTAAAAGTACCTCTATTTTGGGGTTCTTCCAAAGCAGCTGTCAGGAGGCTACCAACAATTGCTCCTGAACCCAAAATAGTGAAAAACATTCCTATTAAATTGGTAATCAGTCCTAACTTGAGCAATTGTAAAGTCTCTGCTTTACTAGGTCTTTTAGCAGTGTTAGCTGCTCGCAGTTGTGCGGAAAAACGAATGTAACGGAATGCAACATAAATTCCTATACCCAGCGTTACTAGTCCACATAAGGCACAAAAGATACCAAATCCAGTGCCCCCACTACCTCCTTGAGCATTAGGATCGCCGCCACCCTGAGAAACAGCAAAAACAGCCAAAAGTACTAAAGCAATAACTCCGAAGGCTAACTGGAGCCAGAAGGTAAGCAAACCGCTCAGGCGTAGCATTGAGGCAATGCGTTGAAGAGCTGGGGGGACTGAAGCATTGTCAGGTTGCTGTTGCATTGAGGAAGATGGGAGTGAGTAATCGTCGGGTTGTTCTTGCATGGGAGCTGGGAGCTTTAAGCAATAATCTAGATCAATTATATTTTCTCTCGAAAGTTGGCTGAGTTTAAGGTAGGCTTGTCAATAGATTTGTTCAAGAGAAGCCAAGGAAAAAATTAGAACTACATCCCGATTCGGTAAATATACTCTTGAATACTGATTAAGCAGTCTGAAATCATTAAGATCGCTTAAGCTTTCTGACAGGCAGGCTACCTTTCTCCTCGACTGCTACCCTTTTAAGTTGTCGCAGCAACTTTAATGAGTAGTAGGCAATATGAGCAAATGAGAGATCTCCTCTATCCCTCACTTTAGCTAATATGGCTTTATTTGAGTGGTTAATCCCCAAAAAAAATGGTAAAGGTCACCACAAGGGATGCTAATTTAGGAGGAAGAAGGCTAGTATGTACTGTTAGACAAGGCTCTAGCCTCTTGGTTAAAATTGATCTTGATTATTCAGTTGTGTTGCATCTGACTTAACCGAACTAACGAGTGAATTACAGAGTAATCAAGGATTTCAAGCTATAAGTTTGAGATCAATATAAGCGGCTAAAGTTGCTTGTTTTTAACAGAACATATGCAAGTTGTATGAGTTTCCCAGGGTGTTGAAGCCGTCGTTAGTTCCAGGCAAACTCTCCCATTCCAGTTGGCTGGGATATTCAGCAGGCTATGCAGATGAAATTTGATGATATTTATCAGTTTTTCCAGGACCCTCCTCCTAACTACCTCAACAAAGAATTGGCAGTATGTTATGTGCTGTCAGTCTTGTTGCAAGGAGAATCCTATGGAACACAATTGATCCAACAACTCGAAAGAGATTACCCAACCTACAGACTCTCTGATACTGTCCTCTACAGCGCACTCAAGTTTCTGGAAGAAACAGGTGCTATTTCAGGATACTGGAAAAAAGTAGAAGGGCGGGGACGCCCCCGCCGAATGTATCAAATCCGCCCGGAGTGGAGAGAGCAAGCTCAGGAACTTTCTGGGTTTTGGCGAGGCTATATGACTGAGGCTAGCCGTGCTATGTAATGGCTTCTGGCAGTCTTTTAGTAGGGGGTTAGTCGGATTTTAGGATTTATCCCCCTTCTAAGAGACTAGATTATACCATAAAAATAATTATTTTGTGTGACTACTGCCAAAGCTGACTTTACAAGCTTTTTTCCCTCGGAGCCTTGGAGCTTTCTATTTTCTTGCACTTAGTTTACTTACTTGGGTTTGATAATTTTTTCGTAAACAATATCCCCAGTAATTTGGTGAATTTTGACTGTCAACTGTGCAGTTTGACCATCTACCTCCATCGAACCAAAAAACTGTTGGTGTGGCGGCGGTAGATTAGGCTCCGCTGGGAAGAGTTTGAATTCGTAGCTGGGACCAAAACTAGGATCAAGGGGTAGGTTTCCCGGTGGAGCAAAGGCTCCGGCGTGGATTGGTCCAATGACAAACTCCCAGAAGGGATTGAAGTCCTTGAAGACTGCTTCTCTCGGATGGTAGAAGATTGCCGCCGGAAAATGTACATCGGCGGTAATAAAAACTACATTGTCAATCCCTTCGGACTTGATGAACGAAAGCAAATCCTGCAATTGTGCTTCACGCCCTAGTATTCGTTGATCATCCTGAGCCCCGGCATCGTAGTCTCCTGAGCTGCCTGTGACAATTGAGAGTGGATCATGGGTGGCAATTACTTTCCAGGTAGCAGGTGCTGTGATGGTTAAGTTCGGGTTGCGTCCCCAACCCTGCCCAGCCAAGTCTGCTGCCCAAACAAACCGCACTGAGCGGCTTTGCTCGATAGTTGGTGCAGTATGAAAGCGACCGAGAGACCCCTGCCAGGTAATCTTCAAGTCAGACTCCCATGAACTTTCGTTCACAACGTAGGATGAAAACTCTGGTGTCCCCGCGTCTCCGGGTCCCCGCGTCTGGAGCGTCTATTTTCAGATTAGCCGTCTGTTCGTTCTCAAATTGTACTTGGTAATAGTAGGTAGTATCTGGAAGTAATTCCTTAAGCTCTAGGGTTCCAGTAAAGTCGGTTGCCGCACTCATCTGTGAACCACTTTGAGCCTGCACCTGTTCTTGGAAGGTCGGCGAAGTAGAATACTTTACTACTAAACGGGATTCGTAATCGCTACTACGTGCCCATATGATAGCACTGTTATCAGTCACCTCTCCCACTTGAATAGGGATTGGCTTAAGAGAATTTTCTCCTCTAAAATTGTATATAATTTTGCCTGTAAGCCTTGCAGGGCAAGAAGCGAATATCCAATTAATTTTGCTTAGGTACTTAGATCCTGACCGGGATTCATCCCAGCCTCCCCTACGGGGTAGGACGTGGGGCTTCTCCCGGAAGACAGCTAAACCAGGTTAACCTACTACAATTGAAGCTAAAATTTTGATGCAGTTGATTACAGGTACAACCAAACTATTAGGGGTAATTGGTGATCCAGTAGAGCATTCTTTATCACCAGTAATGCACAATCGAGCGATCGCGTCTTTGGGTGTTGATTACGTGTACTTACCCTTACCCATTAAACCAGAAGATTTGGCAGTAGCGATCGCTGGTTTTGAGGCGATTGGTCTAGTAGGGTTTAATATTACTATTCCCCACAAACAGGCAATTATACCTCTGCTCTCAGAAGTATCTGACATAGCTCAAGGGGTAGGAGCAGTAAACACAGTGTATCGCACTGATGGTCGCTGGTGGGGTACAAATACCGATGTGGCAGGTTTTATTAGTCCCTTGCAGACATTAAATAGAGATTGGAGTCAAACCAAAGTAGTGGTTTTGGGGTATGGTGGTGCTGCTCGTGCAGTAGTAGTTGGTTGTACTCAGTTAGGCTGT
>JAAHHL010000925.1 GCA_010672185.1 Caldora sp. SIO3E6
AACTGAATCTCTTGTTGGGACAAAATCTTAGCTTTCCCGTGGCGGTCAATTTTCATGGGGATACCCCACTTAACTACTCATGATTTACCGTAGTGGGGTATCTTCTGTCTAGTTTTTCATGCCTTTATATTTCCTCATCATCTCTACCAACGCCATAAAACGACATTAAATGATATCCTCTGTGTCAAATAGGGACGGGGTTGTCAAGCGGGATAATACTTTTCCCGACACTAAACACCAAAATTTAACCCAGAACACCTCTAATGGTCGGGGTTTTAGGATTTAAAGGTTGATTCCTTGGTATTTTTCTATTCATTCAGCCCATCAGCAACTAGCTAATGTGATCTTTATTACAAAAAAACAGGTTGTGAATCACTGTTGAGCAGAAATATTTAATATTACTCTCTCTGTAATATAAAGAAAAATAGTTATAAATTTGCAAAAAAAACATGGCTATTCAAGATGTTGACTTAGGGGAATTTTCAGCGGAAAAAGATACTAATCTTGGTGATTATTTTTTAGAAGATACAAGTGCATACAAAAGTGCTGAAGAAATTGAAGATTATCGATACATATTAGTAGGGAGAACCGGATCTGGAAAATCGGCAATTCTCTCACACCTAGAACAAAAATTCAAAGATGACAATAAATATCTATGCGCTTTTATAAAACCTAGTGATAAAAATTTCTTGGATTTAATAGTCCAAACCGATGATTTTCTACAAATTAAATCAATCAAAGGACTACAAAATGTCATATTTAAAGTAATATGGCAGTACGCAATAATAGCAACTATTTTGCGAGAAAAATATCGCGGTAAGAATGAATTGACAAGATGGAAGCTTATTAAAGGAACAGATTTGAAAGCTTATAGATTTCTCAAAAAAACAAATCAATTGGCTGATGAAGAAAAAACATTCACGGATATTCTCTCCGAATTAATCAAGGAAGTCAGTATAAAAATAGGTGGTGTTGGTACAATATCAGTTAAGAATTCAGACACAAAACCATCCCTTGAAACGGTAAAAGAAATAATCAAAGAAACACAAAACTTTCACAAAGGAGATTTCTGGAATATTGTTAGAGGCTCAAAGGTCTATATATTGTTCGATGATTTGGATATTGGTTGGAACCCTGAAGATGAAAATCAACAAATGTTATTGAGAGGACTTTTCTCAGTAATGAAAGATTATGCTTATCGAAAAAGAGTAAAACCATTGGTTGCACTTAGGACTAATATACTAGATGAATTAGATCTAAAACAAGCTGAGAAATATGAAAGTAATATTCTTAGAATAAGATGGTCAAAAGAAAAACTAGAAAAGATGTTATTGTTAAGATTGAAAAAATATACTAAGAATAAAAAAATAAGAGATTTAAAGGATTTTTTTGAAATAAACGACAGCGAAAACCCAGTTAATTACATGATAGAAAGAACCTTATATAGACCGAGGGATCTTTTAGCTTTTTGTAAATATGCTATATCAGAAGCACACATTAAAAAAGCCGATAAAGTAAGCATAAATCATGTACTAGCAGCACAACTGGATTACTCAAAAAGTCGAAACAAAGCATTAGCTGATGAATGGAGGAATAATTATAGTGGATTAGAAACACTAATCACCGAAATGGTTCGGACTGCTGATAAATTAAATTTAGGTAATTTAATCATACCAAAAGAACTTAACACATTACTAGTTACAATTAGGGAGAAAATCCACATCAGGTCAGAGAACAAAAAATACTCTGACGTGATGTGGATATGGTCATTTTTCCCAGGAGATGATCCACTAGAACTTGTAAAGATTTTATATAAAATAGGAATTCTTGGTTTTCAGCCCGAAGTAAAAGGTGATGCTAAATTTGTCTATAAAACCGAAGATATTTTAGATATTTATGACGTGACGGAAGATTCAAGATTTGTATTTCATCCAATGATTAGAAGCCGTGAACATTTAGCAAAGAAGACAGTAAAGAAAAGTCCTTGGATATAAGAAGAAGCCTGTTATAGCGTTTTCTAGTCTACTGAGGCGCTTAACTACAGCTTCGACTAAAGCCATCAGGGCAGTGGTCTATCTTCAAGGAGATACCCCACTGAACTACTCATGATTTACAGCAGTGGGGTATCTCCTGTCATGGTTTACAGCAGTGGGGTATCTTCTGTCTAGTGAAAGATACCTTCATCAACCCTTTACACAAACATCATCAACTCTTTATGCAACAAGCGTTACAGCCAATGGTTAGTAGGTGATAATTAGATTGAAGAGAGAGACATACTCTCAAAAAATAATTTCCCGAATATACAGAGCTACTATATTTACCACCCACCCGCCTGACCTTGAGATGGCGGGTAATTTTAATCAGTAGCTACCGATAGAGTGTGAGGATACATTCAATATCGGTAATTTGATAAACCATATAGGACATAAAAGTAGCGTCAAGCTTCCCGTCCTTATCCAGATGCCCCAACCACTCAGAATAAAGACTGTGTTTCTCAGTTTTGATTTTGGTGGCTTCTGGTAGTAGATACCACTGGCACTCAGCATAGATAGCTCTGAGTCCCTTGTAGTTAATTCCCTGGTACTTTTCCATCGCACGACTTAGAGCCATACCAAAAGCTCGGTTTGTAGCAAGGCGATCGCGTCTTTGTTCATCCCCATCAATCCTTCTCCCTTCCCTCTCCAGATATTCCAGCGCTGCAATTAGCTGACTGGCTGGGAACAGAGTAGGGATGTCATACTCATCGGCTGCCCCATCAGCTCCCCTGGTCTTGGCTTGTCCTCTAAAATGCAGTTCATATTCCCCAATTGCCTCGAACTCCCCTAGAGCATGAACCTCTACCATCCTTCTGCCAGTTCCAAGAGCAAAAGCTATTGAAACATGAGTCCAGTGAGGTTCAAAGCCTTCTATCAAGTCTTGTAAGGTTTGACGGCAATCATTTACCAGCTGAGCAATACTGATGGGGGCTTTATCTCGGTTTTTCCCTTTAACAGCTTTCCTGTAAGATTTACTGAGCTGGATAGAATCCTCTTTCTGAAAGCTGAGTAGTTGAGAGTAGAAGTAATTTACCAGCACTTCCATAGTCTCCTTGAGTAAAGGAATTTCACTAGCCACCATTTGGTAGAGAGCATCCTTAATTTGATTACGACGGGACTTGACCGTAGAAAACTCATACTCTCTCATCTCTGCTCTCGCTACAGAAGCAACTATGGGATTGATACCTTCCTTCATGTCAGTTAGGTTGCTCTCAGTTTGAGCAATTTCTCGTAGTCGCTGGTAAGTCTTGGTAGCTATCTCAGAGATGGTTATCTGGTAGTCTTCATTCTTTTTGAGTTGCTCCAAAGCTTGCTTGCCCTGATTGCGCTCCAGTTCATCTGCTTGGAGATACGCTCTGGCATTCTCAAGTTCTTTCCAGGATTGCTCTATAAGTTCAGCTTTTTTGAGTTTATAGTGTCCTGGTATCCCAAGTGGTTTTGCTATCTTATCCCTGATTTGCTTGGAGGTCATCTGTGTCAGCTCATCGTAG
>JAAHHL010000926.1 GCA_010672185.1 Caldora sp. SIO3E6
AGATAGTACGGCTTACAGCCGCTTGTATACTTTGCTGGGGGTTTGTGGTTGTTATTAACCAGGATGGCCAGATACCACCAGTTGCAGGTGCTATCCCCCCAGCAATCGTCAAACTTCTTGATGATGATGACGATTGTCCCCAGTAGAGGCAGCTAACGGAAATAAGGCCAAAGGAGGAATAACGTAAAAACTAAATCTTACTATGTAGACGAGCTGGTACCTCGTCTTTTTTTGTTTAGTGATATTACGTTAATTTTTTGAACTATATAAAATATAAAATCCGCAGCTAATTCAATTGCTTACCATTGTCACCCTGGGGTAGTAAATTAAAACAAATAAAAATATAACATGCCTAAAAGTCTTAACCACAAGGCTTAACGAGTTTAGGGTAAATAGTAAGTTTATTTTTTTTTTACCCCATACCTAAACTTTTTGAGCAAATCTCCGCTTGGATGCATACCAAACACTAGCACTGGAGCTAAGCTAAAAAAGAGAGCCCTTCGCCTGTTGGAAGCACTGCTTGGGTTTGTAAATGGTGAGTTGGAGGCAGATAAGCACATTGAATGTACCTTCAATAGTGACTTTTATTTTGCAAACTTAGATGTGTGACTAGTGTCACCTTGGGGTAGTCATATAAGTCAAGTGCAAAGAAAAAAGCTGTAAATCTCTTGCCATCTTGGTGAAGAGGGTTTAGGGTAGGTAAGCAATTTGGGAGATTTCTACTCTATACCCACACTTCTTGAGCAAATCTCCTGCTTGGATACATGCCAAAAACTAGCACTGGAGCTAAACCAAAAAAAAGAGCCCTTCGCCTGTTGGAAGCATTGCTTGGGTTTGTCAATTACGAGTTGGAGGAGTATGAGTATCTTGAAAAGAGCATCACCTATCGTTGGGAATCTGAGCATTCGACTAGTCCTAAGCTGATAGTCGAAACCAAGCTCAGGTTTTTAGCAGAACTTATCCAAAAGGATAACTATCCAGGTGAGCTGACTAAGGAGCAAATTCGGCAAGCCCTTAATCTGATGAAAGACTTCCTGGGGATTTTAGAAGATAATCGGCTACAGCAGCGAGGTTCTGATACCTGGAATTTTACCCTAGCCTTATGGTCAAAGGATAAAACAACGAATCTAGAACGGTTTGACCAAGAGTGGGAGAGCAAACGACCGGAGAAGTCTAGGCAAGTACAACCAAACTATCAACAAGCTCAACCCACTTACCCCAATAAGATTCCCCCAGCTGTTGGCAAGCCAGTTTTTATGGCAAACCGCACTCAAGAATTACAACTGCTGGAACAAATGGTTCAACAAGAAACTCCCAAGATCTTGCTAATTCAAGCTCCTCCAGGGTTTGGTAGAAGGAAATTGTGGAAAAAGTTTGTGGAAAAATCTTCTTCAGTACCAAATTTGCATTGTATTCCCATTTCACTCCAAGTTGCTGCTCGTAAAGGGCGTAGGCATCTGCTGGACAGCGTCAGTCTGCGGCTGGGGAACCAGTATTTTCCCAATCTAGAAACAACAGAAAAAAACTACTGGCAGAAGCAGGAAGAATTATTAAAATATATGCCAGAGCAAATAGATCTGGAGGATGATAGAAATAACCCTTTTAGAAGGCTGCTTAGTCATCTTTGGGCGGAGGTAACCCAAGCATTCTTCACTGACTTAAGGCATCTAAATCAGCAGGTAGTGATTTTTTTGGATGAGTATGAATCTGCTACTAACGAATTGCAAAATTGGATTAGAGGAGATTTTCTCTTAGGTGCGATCGCTACACCTCGATTAGCTGTTATCATTGCTGGAGATTCGGTACCAGAAGCTACAATAGAATGGGATGACTACTGTGATAATCTTGATTTACAGGAAATTTGGGATGTGGAAGCGTGGTATCAATATTGTCAAGAGCGAGGATGGCAGCGCCTGAGTCGAAAGGAGGTTGAGGAGGCTGTTAATGCGAATAAAGGGCATCCTGCAAACGTTGCCAAGTCATTAAAACTCTTAGCCGAAACAAGACAAGAGAATTATGAAAAATAGTTTACTCTCTTCGGTGGCTGATGCACAGAAATATTAGCATTTTCCCAATATAAATCAGATTTTTCAACTCAATTACTTGCTAATGATTAAGGAGCAACAAACTGGTGAAGTCCTAGCAATTCTCCAAGGAATAGAAGCTAATGCACTCACTCGTGAGCACTTTACTATTTATCCAGAATAGTGCGATTTATTTTCTTCCTCTGTGTTCTCTGTGTCTCTGTGGTTCTCTAAATCAAGATAAAGCCAAATAGAGAACAACCAAGTGATATGTCTTGTTCTAGTTACACTAGATTGGAGATTGTAGATTCTTGGCTCTCTGTCAAAATCTATAATCATAGCGCTCTAATTCCTCACGAAAAACATACTGCACAATTTTTCGCGATCGCTCGGTATAATATTCCCGATAATCTGCTTTACGTTCTTCTGTTTTGTTAACTACTGGAATAGTTAACTTAAAAGGGATACCTGCTCTCTCTAATACCTTGTCAAAATCTGCTTGTAGATTTTCAAAACGCATTACCAAGTCCATATCAGCAGTGTAACTCCCATACATTAAGTAAGGTTTAATCGGACTGCGTTGCCACCTATTGCCATAAATTGAGCCATAATGCTTAACAATCCACTCATCAAAAGAATGAGTCTTACAAAATTCCATATCTTCCACATAACCGGGTAAACGGTGAACCCAGGAAGAGGGATTAGCAATAAAATGCTGGTATTTTGACGCTCTTTTCACATAATCCGAAGCTAGGCTATCGTAGGGGTTGCGAATACAGCTAAACTTCAATAGAGATGCAGTTTCTTCCTCTGTGAGTAACTGATGTTTAAACATGGCTCGCAGGGAATGATGCCTTCTGTGCATCCGAAAATTACCATTATTATCCAAAATATCTTGCGGCGGTACCAGCTCACCATCCAGCTCTTGTTCCAGAATTTCTTCTACTGCAGTGCAACCAGTTCTAGGTGCCATCAAGTACAGTAAACCATATTTAAGACAAATAATCGCCATCCCAACATCCCCCTCTTATTTTCTTCCTCCGTGCTCTCTGTGCCTCTGTGGTTCTCTCAATAAAGATAACAACCTTCGAGAGCGCGGTCCCCGGTACTTTTCATAGAGCAACAAACTTGGTATAACAGACCTCAACAGGTAAACTATTTCCAACAAAACCAGATTATTAACTTTAATTCTCCCCTGCCAGATAGACATAGGAAATTCCACTAGCTTCGCCAACCTCTGGAAATTACCTCGGTCTTTTTCCGCAAAAGTTTGCTCAATTAAATAGTGAATACTTTTTTGGCACAAAGGGAGTAACTGCGGGTGATTTTGCTGCACTAGTTCAAAATACCCAATATAGGACTCCCTCATTAACCGCTCATTATCTGTCAGGTTAAAGCGATGCTTCCGGTAATAAGCACCAATCATTGGTGCATAGACAAATTTTACACCCCTGAGCAATAACTCCAAGACAAATTCTCGATCTTCACAAG
>JAAHHL010000927.1 GCA_010672185.1 Caldora sp. SIO3E6
TCACTATTGCTACTATCCAACTACCTGCTTTCCCCCAGAAACCCCTACTCCGTCCAGCTACTTGGAATACTATCATCTCCCTGCGTCGAGTAATCGAAGATGTTCGGGTAGTTGAGCGTAGTGTATCTAATACTGCCAGGTCTTTTGCTCTTAATCGAGCCTTGGGAGAACTTAAAGATATTCTCAATAACCAAGATACTCTACCACAAGCAGAAAAAGACCTAATTATAGATATAGCTGAGACTTGGCAAGAAGCCTTACTACAAATAGCTGGTGAAGTCGGAGAAATTGCCATCACTGAACCAATCCGTAATCCCTACATTATCGGTGATCCGGTGGAAGGCAACCTCTTTGTTGGCAGAGAAGACATAATCAGACAACTAGAAGAACTTTGGCTCACCAATCACCAAGTCCAATCAGTAGTAATCTACGGTCATCGCCGTATGGGTAAGACATCGATTCTCCGTAATGTTGCCAATCGCTTGGGAGCAGAAATCAAACTAGCACAAGAAGGCAGGAGGCATAACCCACCCCTAACCCCTCCAAGGAGGGGAACAGGAGGCAGGAGGGAAGAAAGTTTGTACAGTCAGTATTCTAACTTTCCTTCACCGATGGGTTATTTTCGCCGTACTGCACTAGCCTACATTAACCTACTAGATGTGGGAGATGCTTCCCAGGGAGTGGGAGAAGTGCTGATGGCAATTTGTGATGGTATTGCTGAGGCTGTCAACCTACCACCTCCAGCTGATGAGGACTTGCTGCACCTACCTTATCCTACTTTCCGGCGCTATCTCAAAGAAGTAGAAGCACAGCTAGATCATCAAAGCCTGATTATTGCTCTAGACGAGTTCGAGCAAATCGAAGAACTTATTAATAGAGGTAAAATTGCTCCCGATTTGATCAAAGTGCTGCGATCCAGTGTACAAAAAAGTCAGCATATCGGCTTTGCCTTTGCCGGGTTGCACACTTTAGAAGAAATGACCGAAGATTATTTCCAACCCTTCTTCGCCAGTGTTATCCCTATCCACGTCAGCTTCCTAGCACCGGCAGCTACTCACCAAATCCTCGCCAATCCAGCCATCGAAGACTTCCCCCTAGACTATACTCCCGAAACCCTAGACCAAATCTATTCTCTTACCGCTGGTCAACCCTATCTGGTTCAATTAGTCGGATTCCAGTTAGTCCACCGCTACAATAACCAAGTATTTGAGCAAAAACGCGATCGCGAACCTGTTTTTACCCCCAATGACTTAGAGGCAGTGATCAACAATCCCGACTTTTTAAACAAAGGTCGTTACTATTTTACCGGAGTTTGGGGTCAAGCAACGGAAGGAGCCCCTGGTCAACAGGAAATATTACGCATCTTAGCACCCCACCCTTCAGGATTGAGCCAATCCGCTCTCGCCGCAGCCACTAACCTAGATGAAGCCACTTTACTCGCAGCACTCCAAACCCTAAATCGCCACGATGTTATCCACAACACCCAAGAAACTTGGCAGATTAGCGTCGAATTGTTTCGCCGTTGGGTGTTTGTTAGGTGTTAGGTGTTAGGTGTTAGGTGTTAGGTGGTAGGTGGTAGGTTATAGGTTATAGGTTATAGCGCTTCCCAATTCCCAATTCCCAATTCCCAATTCCCAATTCCCGAATCAGCCCAACTTGTAACGATACCAGCGCGAACTGCTATAATTTCAAGAGAGAACAGCAGTTGCAATTACCCATCCATCCACAAGCAACAGCAACAGTGTTAATCCGAATAAAATAAGATACATCCAGGGTTGAGCTAAAGGACGAATATCTGTAGTATTAATGCCAGTTTGGGCTTCTACTAGCTTAACTAACCGGGCAAATCCCACTACTCGCATCGGTAACAAGTAAGCCTTTGGTGAAGATTGACTCACAAAGTAGTAAACTAAACCACCTTGACCAGTGGTACGCATCTTTAAATCCTTGACTTCTTTCCAAGGTAACTCCCAACCTTTGCGGAAGAATCCGGGAACCCAAGCCGGATAGGTAATTTGTATCTTTTCCTCATCCACAATTACCTTTTCACTCAGAACCCCAAACAGCGCGATCGCACCTAAGCCAATTCCTAGCCATAATAATATTGGTGGTACTGGTGTTGATGATACTTCTGCTAGAAAAGGTAGGGGAGTTGTCAGTGCGAAATAAAGTGCGATTAAAGTAATGCGAATCAGCGGCGAGATTGGGAAGACAGTAGCTTGAGTTTGCTGGATTGGCTGGTTTGGGGACATAGTTAGATCAAGTAGCAAGCTTATTTATCATCATATAATTAATCTTTACTCTTAGCTATTACAATGACTACAGCAACTAATCCTACTCAACTTAACCCTGAGCTTGGCGGTATCAAGAAATTTTATCACTGGAATTGGCAAGGCAAACAATATCGAGTCGTTTACGAAACCGTCGGCAAAGGCAAACCCATACTCTTGCTTCCTGCTTTTAGTACGGTTTCTAGTCGAACGGAAATGCAAGGGATTGCCAAGATACTGGGGACAAACTATCAAGTTACAGTTCTAGATTGGTTGGGATTTGGCGAGTCAGAATGTCCTCCCGTAGATTACAATCCCCAATTATTTCAGCAGTTGTTAGGAGACTTTGTTAAAGCCGTTTTTGATAGCTCAATTATTTTACTTGCTGCCGGTCATACATCAGGATACGCTTTAAAGTTAGCTCAGGATAATCCCAATCTGATTTCTCAACTAATTTTGGTTGCTCCTACTTGGCAAGGACCTTTACGAGTTATGGGTTTACCTGAGACTGTGAGAAATTTCGTCAAAAACCTCGTGCGATCGCCTGTAATCGGACAGGGGTTATACTATCTTAATACTACTCCTTCCTTTCTCCGCTTGATGTACAAACGTCATGTATATGTGGATGAAAGCAAGCTAACCCCTGAATTTATTAGCCAAAAACACCAAATAACTGCCAAAGATGGAGGGAGATATGCTCCTGCTGCCTTTGTCACTGGTACGATCGATCCTGTTACAAATAGAGAGCAATTTCTGCAGCTGTTAAACTCTACGTCGATACCTGTCTTAATTATAGTAGCGGATAATGCACCACCTAAATCAAAGGCAGAAATGGAAGCAATGGCAGAGTTAGAGCAATTGCCAACGGTTCGATTGTCTGGAACTTTGGGTATCCATGAGGAGTACTCCGAAGCGGTAACAGAAGCGATTCAGAATTTTATTGTTTGATAATTTTAAATCTAACACCACAGCAGTTTGCTCTGCTATGGGGTACATTGTGGATCCCCCTAAATCCCCCTTAAAAAGGGGGACTTTTTTACAGCGCTTTGCGCTATAAATTGCTCAGTTTTATCCCAAGTATTGTATTGATTGGCTCAACCCAATCTATGAGATATCAGAAAAAAACGAGAAGATAACAGTGAAATATGACTTTGTGGATTCTCAATATTGACCATGTCTCGCTTTTTCATTGATTTGTTCGTAGGGGCGGGTTTAGGGATATGATTGGGACATCAGCGATCGCCT
>JAAHHL010000928.1 GCA_010672185.1 Caldora sp. SIO3E6
TTCGTATTATCGACACCTTAGGGCAAGGTGGGAGCGGAACAACTTACCAAGCCGAAGACTTACAAACCGATCAACAGGTAGCACTCAAAGCTTTATCACTTCACCGGATGACAGACTGGAAGATGATGGAGCTATTTGAGCGGGAAGCGCGGGTTCTCGCTCAACTGAATTATCCCAATATTCCCCAGTACCTGGACTATTTCCAGGTTGATACACCCCAAAACCGCTCTTTCTATATTTCCCAGCAACTGGCAGAAGGGCAATCTTTAGCTGTACTGGTACAAAGCGGCTGGCGTGCTAATGAAAGTGTAGTTCAACAGATAGCAGTGCAGATCTTGGAAATTCTGGTTTATCTGCATGAGCTTGAACCTCCTGTTATCCACCGAGATCTTAAGCCACAAAACATTATTCGCTCACCGGATGGACAGGTGTTTCTGGTAGATTTTGGGGCTGTGCAGGATACCTATCACAGTACCTTTATGCGGGGCAGTACCGTGGTGGGTACCTATGGCTATATGGCTCCAGAACAGTTTCGAGGACAAGCGGTTCCCACAACAGATTTATATGGTTTAGGAGCGACATTGCTGTTTCTGCTAACCCACCGTTCTCCTGCGGAGTTACCCACTGATAGGCTCAAGCTTGATTTCCGCTCTCGGGTTCAGATTAGTGAGAAGTTTGCTGACTGGCTAGAGAAAATGCTGGAGCCGGATACCGAAGAACGCTTCTCCTCGGCAAAGGAAGCTCTCAAGGCGCTGCGGAATAAGCGGGAGATTAGAAGAGCCAAATCCAATTTATCTCTACCGTGGAAAGGTTTAGTCGGAGTGGGAATTGTGGTAATTGCTACTATTACTCTTCTCAATTCCTACAAATATGCTGTATTTGACGCCCTTGGACTATCAAATTACGTACACGCAAAAATTGCAAGTGGAGATATCGATCTGAGGAATTATTTATCGAAGGGTGGTGATGTTAACTCCAAAAGTGCAAGTGGTTCTACTCTACTGCACTGGGCAGCTAGGGAGGCAGAAAAAGATGTCGTGGCACTTCTGATTGCCAAGGGAGTTGATGTTAATGCTAGGGATAACCAAGGCACAACCCCTTTACATAATGCGCTGATTAGTCGTAGTGATAACCAAGATGTGGCACAGTTACTGATTGATCAGGGTGCAGATGTCAACGCCAAGAATAACCAAGGTAGGACTCCATTGCACTGGGCAATAGCGTATGGGAGGGAAGTAGCAAAACTCTTAATTGATCGAGGAGCTGATGTCAATGCTAAGGATAATCAAGGCACAACCCCTTTACATAATGCACTGGTTAATCGTGCTTATAACCAAGACTTAGCAGAGCTACTGATTGTTAAGGGGGCTGATGTTAATGCCAAGGATAATGAAGGTAACACTCCATTGCAATTGGCAATAGAGCATGGGAGGGGAGTGGCAGGACTGCTGATTGACAAGGGAGCTGATGTCAATGCCAAGGATAATCAAGGTAGGACTCCATTGCACTTGACAGTATTGAATTCGGTAGTAACAGTATTGCATTCGGTAGGATGGGGTCAGAGAAGAGAAGGAAGATTGCAATTAGCAAAACTGCTAATTGCTAGGGGAGCTGATGTCAATGCTCAAGATAACCAAGGCAAAACCCCTCTGAGTTATGCGAGGAGGTCCGATTTAATCGAATTACTCCAAAGCCACGGTGGGACAAGGTAAACATTGATGCCTAACTTTATACGAAGAAAATTCAACCTGTGGAATCTCGTATCAACACCATTGTCCAAATTACGCACTAAACCGGGAGAACCTATATGGAAATACTCCACCAGCGGGGAGAAATTATCGCCGAACGGTATCGTATCCTAGAGATCTTGGGACAGGGGGGAGTCGGGATAACTTATAAAGCCCAAGACTTAAAAAACAAGCGACGAGTAGCCATCAAAGCCCTCTCACTCCGCAGAATGACTGACTGGAAGATGATCGAATTGTTTGAACGAGAAGCCAAGATTCTTGCTCAACTCAATCATCCAGCTATTCCTCGTTACCTCAACTATTTCGAGATAGACACAGCTCAAGATCGTTCTTTCTACATTGTTCAACAACTTGCTCCAGGAAAATCTCTCGCTGTGTTAGTGGAGAATGGCTGGCATGTTGATAAAACAGAGGTTCGTTCGATAGCCACCCAAGTCTTGGAAATTCTGGTTTATTTGCAGGAGCTTACTCCACCAATCCTTCATCGGGATATCAAGCCGCAAAATATTATTCGTTCACCAGATGGACAGGTATTCCTGGTGGATTTTGGAGCAGTGCAAGATACCTATCACCATACTGTTACTGGAGGCAGTACAGTAGTCGGCACTTACGGCTATATGGCTCCAGAACAATTCCGGGGACAAGCAGTATTATCAACAGATTTGTATGGTGTGGGAACCACCCTGCTTTTCCTGTTGACCCGAAAATCCCCCGCTGATCTACCCCAACGCCAGCTCAAGATCGATTTTCGCTCCCATATCTGCGTTGACAATAACTTTGCCGATTGGTTGGAAAAGATGCTCGAACCAGTGATCGAAGATCGATTTCCCACAGCCGAGGCAGCCTTAGCTGTTTTGCGGGGTGAACACGCACTAACAAGTTACGCAACAGCAAAAAGCCGCCAGCCAAAGCAGAGCAACATTACCCTAACTCAGACTGAGGAACGGTTGGTTGTAGAGATTCCACCAGTGTGGTTGCGTACTAAAGCCAGCCAATATTTTGCACTCCTATGCCTAGTTACAAACGGATTCTTATTTTTTGCAGGATGGGTAATCAGAGAATCAGGTTACCGTACAGACGTTGGGGTAGTCAATTTCTTTTGGCTGACCTCAGTCTTGGCGCTAATCGATGTAAAGATGCTTAAGATGTTAATATCCAATGCGACATGTCGGATCAAGTTAGAGATTGATCAGACAAGTTACAGGTTCAAGTTATGGCTCTTTGGTCTGTGGCTCGATGAAAAAATCCCAGAAAGTACCAAAGGTATTCATCAGGTCGAACTGAGCAGTATTACTCTGCCGCTGAACATAAAACTATTTACATCCTGTGTAATCAGCTCAAAATTGCGTCAGTATCATTTTGGTAGATTTTTGACGCGATCGGAAAAAGAGTGGCTGGTGGGAGAGATCAAGGCTTTTCTGGAGAAACTACGTTAGCAACCGACATTCCGCACTACAAAAAAAAAGACAAACGTATGTCTGTATTCCCGGCTAAGAATTTTCGGTAAAATTCTTGACCAAGCGAAAGCCAATATGTGTTGTTCCTGTATCCGGTGATTGAGATTCCCTAGCGGCAGGACGATAGCGACTACAATAGTTAGGAGCACAAAGATAAGAGCCACCTTTAATTAGGGCTTGCTGAATAAGTGTGTAAGCCATACCAGAGAAGGCTTTCTCCTCATGCAGCAAACCAAAAAAGTCCAAGGAAATTGCATCTGTTGGCTCAAAAACCTGGCATCGACCCGGAAAATCCCTGGGTAACTTTGG
>JAAHHL010000929.1 GCA_010672185.1 Caldora sp. SIO3E6
CCAGGTATTTCCTTACAATGGTGCAAGGTTTTTGAAGCAAAAAATGCAAAAACCTTGGACTTTTTTGGCTGGCAAATGCTTGAAACCTTTTTCTGGTATGGCTTACACACTTATGCAGCAAACCCTAACTAGTACTGCTGTGCGGAATTAAGAATTAAGAATTAAGAATTAAGAATGCTTATAGAGTAAGGATTCTATCGATATATATGACTCGAAACACCCAAAAACAAATGAGTAATTCCCAAGATTCTGGCTGTGGATGCTTTCTAAGTTTGATTGTCCTGGGAGTACTTGGTCTATTTGTTGTGCCATCATACCTCAGTACTAGGAGTCATGGCCACGGAACATCGGAAGCAATATCCTCTGTTGGCGCGATGAACCGTGCTCAGCAAGCCTATTTTATAGAACAGGATAAATTTTCCGATGCCATTCCAGCTCTAGGTATTGGTGTTAAACCTAAAACCAAAAACTACACCTATTCAACCCGTGTAACTGACAAAGCTGCCTTTAATTATGGCATAGCTCGTTCAGATAAATATATCTACAAAAGGAAGTACTTTGGACCTTTTTATAAGAAAATTAAAAGGCCATTGAAGAGCTATGTTGGAGGTGTTTTTATCATACCGGCTACCGAAGTTGCTCCCAATGCCGCTGCTGATGAATTGACAACCATATCTATCCTGTGTGAAGCCATCGCTATTGGTGCGACTAAACCAGCAGCACCAACTTATATTGATGATAAACTGACCTGTAGTGAAGGTACAATCGAACTGTAATCACTCGCGTTTGCTCTGAAAAATATGAACAATTGTGGTCGCAAGTTAGCTTTCAGCTTTCAGCTTGAAGATTACCCAGAAATTTTCCGATCATCAGAGTTCTTAGACTAAATTAACCCATTATCAATTATCCATTATCAATTATCCATTGACAAATAAATTATTCTAAAGCTCAAAGCTAAAATTCCTGTTGGTGGGCAAGGGAAGTAGAAGTATTTGATAAATCTATTGGCAAAAATTCCCCTTGCTCACCCTAATAGCTAACTACCCTGCATCAATACTACCGACTGGCTGATAGAAGGATACAGAGTTAGCCTGGGTGAGTGCAACTTAGATCCTTACCATAGCTAGGAGAATGGATTAATGAGGCGGTCATTTCGTCGAAACTGTGCCTATATAGGGTTAAGTATTGGCATCTGTTTGCTGATTGTCTTCAGTAGCCTGCAATTCCAGATTGCACCTAGTACCGCCCAATCTCAGCTGACTCATAATTTACCACCGGTAGAAATTAGCCAAGGATGGCAATACTATTGGGGGGATTTGCCCCTGGATGAGTCTGGTACTCCAGTTTCGACTCCCCAGGAAATTGAGCGTCTTGATTGGCAACCCTTTGCAATGCCCAGCAAGCTGAAGAAGCCAGGGAAAGAGGAATTTATTTGGTTGCGTGTCCCTTTACCAGCAGGGCAATGGCAGTCTCCTAGTCTTTATTTGAAGGCAATACCCCACTTAGTAGCCACTTATCTTGATTATCAGCTAATTTATCAAAATATCTCTCTAAATTTATACCGTAAGGCTGATGTTAATTTTAATAATTATCAATTACCGCTAGTTTTTTTACCACCAGATTTTTCTGGCAAAACTCTATTGTTTCGAGTCTATACCGACTCTACCCCTTTTGTTGATATTGGCTTGTTTGAACGAGTTATCGTTGGCTCCCAAGCTGCTTTAATTAAAAGGATGCTGCTTCAAGAATTTGACTCCCTTGTAGGGGCTTTGGTGACTGGTTTGGGGATAATTTCCATATTTTTAGGCATCAAAAGGCAGAGCAAACAAGTTTACTTTACTTTTAGCTCTCTGGTAATCTCTGTTGGTCTCCATCAGGCTCTAGATTCTGATTTTGTGCCTTTATTGTTGGGTCAGACTTTTTGTGATTATATTGTCCATATATCCTTTTATCTCATCCCGATCAGCGCTTATATCTTTTTTGAACAAATGTTTGGTGCAGGATACAAGTCAATTATCCGGCGTTTATGGCAAATGCACCTAGTTTATCTGGTGATTGTCATCATATTAGTGTCCACCCAAATGATTTCTTGGGAGCAAGCCTTATATCCAGCTTTGTTGACATTCTTGCCCAGTGACCTAATTTTATTGGCAACTGCTTTCAACTTGTCCAAAAACGGTAATCGCGATATCCGGTTATTTGCAGTCGGATTTATTATGATGAATTTAGCGGCGTCTCATGATGCTTTCAATTATCTGTTTGCATCTCCTTTAGTTTGGTATCGTGAACTTTATCCCCTCGGCAGCTTTATCTTTATCTTTATTTTGTTATTTATCCTAGAGCGCCGATTTACTGAAACGAAGCTCCTAGAAGCACAAAATAGTAGTTTACAACGGATGGATCAGCTCAAAGATGAGTTTTTGGCTAATACTTCCCATGAGTTACGCACCCCTCTCAATGGTATTATTGGTATTGCGGAATCTCTAATTGATGGTGCTACAGGGCAATTACCTCAGTCAACAGTTAATAATCTTGATCTCATTGTTACTAGCGGCAGAAGACTCACCCAACTAGTCAATGACATCTTAGACTTTTCTAAACTCAGACATCATAATATCTCCTTGCAAATTAAACCAGTGGGTATGCGAGAGGTGACTAATGTGGTGTTAACTCTGGCTCAACCTTTAATTGGGCACAAAAGTTTGCAGCTAGTTAATTCTATTGCCCCTGATACGCCACTAGTGGCAGCTGATGAAAATCGGGTGCAACAAATTCTGTATAATTTGGTGGGTAATGGCATTAAGTTTACAGAAGCTGGGGTAGTGGAAGTATCGGCTCAACAGGTAACTACTAATGGTGAACTATTGCCCCAATTAGCGATTACAGTTACTGATACGGGAATTGGTATTGCAGAAGGGCAATTAGGGCGTATCTTTGAATCTTTTGAACAAGCAGATGGTTCAATTTCCAGAGAGTATGGTGGCAGTGGTTTAGGTTTGGCTGTGACTAGACAGTTAGTGCAGCTTCATGGAGGGGAAGTTCAGGTAGAGTCGGAATTAGATAAAGGTTCCAAGTTTACTTTTACTCTACCACTGTCTTCAGAGAAAAGGAGAGAAGGGGAAATAGAGGAAGGTGCAAACCCGGAAACAATAATCTTAACTGCTGAGCCTAACTTAGTTGCCAACAACCAACCACCAATAACCAATGACCAACAACTAACGACCAATAACCAACAACCAATAACCAACCAATTTAATATCCTGATTGTGGATGATGAACCAGTGAATCGGCAGGTACTAGTCAATCATCTCTCTCTTCACGATTATGGCATTACTCAGGCGGTGAATGGTCAAGAAGCACTAGCTTTGATTGAAGATGGTTTGCAACCAGACTTAGTGTTACTGGATGTAATGATGCCGAAAATGACGGGTTATGAGGTTTGTCAAGCACTCCGTAAAAAGTTTCTGGCGACAGAATTGCCCATCGTCTTATTAACAGCGAAAAATCAAGTCT
>JAAHHL010000093.1 GCA_010672185.1 Caldora sp. SIO3E6
TGTAGGGGCGCACCGACGTGCGCCCCTACGGTTGGTTTCTGTTCAGGCGATATAAGACATGCCTTTGGAGAGGATGATCTGATGGCAAGCTAGGGTGATCAAAGTCGTCAGCCTCTTGATAAGTCATGCCAAGCCTTTTCATCACGGCAATTGAGCGTAAATTTGACTGTGCCGTGAAGGAAACAATCTCAGTCAAGCCGATAACTTCAAATCCATAGCTAATAGCTTTTCTGGCTCCTTCTGTAGCATAGCCTTTACCCCAAAATGCTCTTGCTAACCGCCAGCCAACCTCAACTGCTGGAGTGAAATGAGCCTGAAAGGTTGGCACAGTGAGTCCGATGAAACCCATAAAAGCTCCCGTTGCTCGCTCTTCTATTGCCCACAAACTGAATCCATGAACTTGATGATGGTTCTTAATTCGCTCAATCAATGCCTCTGATTCTTGCCAAGATAGAGTTGCTGGGAAATATTGCATCACTTCGGCATCAGCATTCATTTGGGCAAAAGGTGCAAGATCAGATGGTTGCCAACCTCTCAAAATCAGGCGTTCGGTTTGAAGCATATCAAAATAAGGTGTTGACTGTTGACTGTTGACTGCTCCCTCTTGTCCCTTGGAGCCTCTTGTTCCCCTCCCAATAAAGAGAGTGTGGGGAGTGTGGGGAGTGTGGGAGGTGTGGGAGGAAGGAAAGCGAGGGAGAAAGATTGAGCTTATCCGAGCAGTATTGGTTCCCCTCCTTGGAGGGGTTAGGGGTGGGTTCTGACAGTTAAGAGCAATTAGCCATTAGCCATTAGCCATTAGCCAGAGTGTTTCTTCAGAGCAAAAACCGCCATTTTAACAAAACAGCGGTTTTTTCTTCACTATTTAGTTAACAAATGAGTATTACAGTATTTACCTGTTAAACTCAGTTTTGTGCTGATTCCTACATAGCGGAACCTACTCCTACATAGGAACCGTAAAAGAAAAGACCGAGGATTACGATTGCACCAGTGCCTGCAACGGTAGCCACTAGCCATAAAGGAATTCTTCCACCTTCTGTCATGGTTTTTAACCTCCTAATTTAAGCCAAAAATAATTTTTACCTAACTCCAGTTAATTAAAGAAGTAACTGGAAAACAAAACGCCGAGAACAAAAATCAACAATAGACCTAAGAACAAGGATGTCCGATTGAGTTCAACCGGCTGTCTATTAGGATTGGGAGTCCGTTCGCGCATAATCGTTTCTCCTATCGTTGGATAAATTGCATAGACGCGATCGCGCCTAAGAAAAAGATTGTTGGTACAGCTAGTGAATGAACTGCTAACCACCTAACCGTAAAAATTGGATAGGAAATTGGTTGATTGGGAGTATTGCTAGTCATGATTTATTATTCTCTTTGACAACTTACTTAGTAAACTGATCTACTTGCTGTTTAGCTTCAAATCTGCTGTCAACAAGGGGTACTTCTTGCCTGGTTTGAGTGTAGTACTCATTAGGACGGGGTGTCCCAAAAATATCATAGGCAAGACCTGTGCTAACAAATAACCATCCTGCAATAAATAAAGCTGGGATGGTAGCTGAGTGAATTACCCAGTAACGAATACTGGTAATAATATCCCCAAAGGGACGCTCTCCAGTTGTACCTGACATTGATGATTCCTCCTGATATAGACAATTTAAAATTCAATAACCATCATACAAAAACTGTTTCACTGATACAAGGAATTGCCTTTACTTCAAGCCGCTTGTGCCGCTTCCTCATACTTGAGCAAAACACCATTATTGCCAATGATAAATCCCTGTTCTGGTGTGACAAAGACTACTTTGTAGAAATTTGAGGGTATGTCTTCTGTCTCCTGATCTCTTTGCCAAGTTTGACCACCATCAAAACTACAAAGTAATTTACCACTACCACCTACTAACCAAATTTCTTCAGTTGTGCGGTAAGCTAAGTCGAGTAAACCCACACCGGAGGAAATTTCAGGATATTGCGTGTCTTCCCAAGTTTCTTGGTCTTCAGCACTACTAAATTGTACTTGACCACCCCTAGCTAGGAGCCAAAGACGTCCGTCTTTAGTAAATCCCATATTCTGAAGACGCTTGGAATTGGTACGATTATGTTGTACCCAAGCATTCTGACCTGGTTCCCAAGTTGAGTAGAAATTACCCCTAGCAGAAACAGCAACATATTTACCATCCTCAGAACGGGAAATATTACGAACTACTCCTACTGCTTCTTGAACCATGGCTTGCCAAGTTTGACCGGCATCCTTAGTTTGGTAAATTGCCCCAACAGTAGTAGTCATTTCTGCTGATTGAGGACCGAGAGCTAGAATTGTATTGGGCTCACCGGGTAGTTTTTCACTTAAGGGAATACGAGACCAAGATTTACCGCCATCATTGGTATGTAGCATAATTCCTGGCAAGCCAGTGATCCAACCTTCCTCACCAGCAAAACTGACAGAATTTAAGCGAAAGTTCTGCTCCCCTAGCTCTAAATCGAGCTCCTGCCAGGTTTTACCTCCATCTTTAGTTTCTAAAATTGTGGAATTGCTGCCCACAACCCAAACATGATTGGGGTCACTGGTAAAACCAATGTCCTGTAAGGTAGATTCTGTTGGCAAAAGGACTTTTTGCCAGGGATTGTAGCTGAGGGAGGGTATCTGACTACAACTGACACAAAACAAAGCGATCGCTAAGAGTATTACAGTTTGTTTCAGCGTTCTCATCAAATGGCTCATAAATTGCAGAACTATTAACACTCACATTTTGTCTATAGGGTGCGATTCTTGGGCTGATCTTGCGGTTAGTCACTTCCCATCTCATGGATCATGGGCAATTTCCCCAAGAGGGAAAAGCCCTGTTTGTTTCATTGCTAACCGGTGCCCCTGCGCTAACTTCAATGCAAACCGTAAAGGCTCAAAAAGAATAAAAAGCCCACAACTAGGGCACCAAATATGAGCAGATTTTTCTGCCTTGGGGTCATGGTATTAACCCCAAAACCATATTGTAGGTTTTCCTGAAACCCAGAAGGAGCATCATTTGCACCAATATTGTCAAATTGAGTCTTCCTTGCACCGCAAACAGGACAGCGCCAGTCATTGGATATATCTGTAAACAATGTTCCTGGAGAAACATTGCTTTTACCGTCTCCCTTGCTTGGTTCGTATACATAGCCGCACACGCGACATTCATAATTGTCTGGCGCTTGTTCAACCAGGGTTTGCTCTTTGGCTTGCTCACTCATGGATCGCAGAAAGATGAGAAATTAGATCTGCAAATGCTAACCTATGTTAAAAATTATCGCACAAACTTAGTATTTTTTTAAGCTAAGTAGTATTTTTGCCAAATTTTAGGGAAGTAGGGAGCAGGGGTTCAGGAGTAGGCAACAGGCAACAGGCAACAGGCAACAGTTAACCCTATAATGTAATGTAAAGAAGTGATAACGCCAGTTTTGGGTAGATAACGACTGTGTTTGTTCTTAGCGGCTACGAGTATCTCTTAGGTTTTTTATTGGCTTCGAGTTCAGTTCCCTTACTGGCACTGGCAGCATCCAAGCTACTGCGACCTAGCAATCGCGGTCCAGAGCAGGTTACCACCTACGAATCTGGTATGGAGCCAATAGGAGGAGCTTGGATTCAGTTCAACATCCGTTACTACATGTTTGCCTTAGTCTTCGTAATTTTCGATGTTGAAACCGTGTTTCTCTATCCCTGGGCAGTTGCATTCCATCGCCTGGGAGTACTGGCTTTTATTGAAGCCTTAATCTTTATTGCTATTTTGGTCGTTGCTCTTGTTTATGCGTGGCGAAAAGGAGCCCTCGAATGGTCTTGACATCGTTACTGTCTTTGGCAGTAGGGTGTTTCCTAACCCATATACTTTAGCAAATTGTAGAGCCGTCCTTCTAGGAGGGGGTTTCTTTCCCCAATTTTTTTGATGAACCCAACTATTACCGAACAGCAACAAAAAGAACGCATTCTCAACCCGATTGAGCGACCATCGGTTACTCAAGACCTCTCAGAGAATATTATTTTGACTACAGTAGATGACCTGCACAATTGGGCAAGGCTCTCTAGCTTGTGGCCGATGATGTATGGCACGGCCTGCTGCTTTATTGAATTTGCGGCAATGATTGGTTCCCGGTTTGACTTTGACCGGTTTGGACTAGTTCCCCGTTGTAGCCCTAGGCAAGCAGACTTAATCGTTACCGCAGGCACGATAACGATGAAAATGGCACCAGCTTTGGTACGTCTCTATGAGCAAATGCCAGAACCAAAATATGTAATTGCCATGGGAGCTTGCACTATTACTGGCGGTATGTTCAGTGTTGATTCTCCTAGCGCAGTGCGAGGGGTGGATAAGTTAATTCCGGTAGATGTCTATATCCCCGGTTGTCCTCCTCGCCCAGAGGCAATTATGGATGCGATCGTTAAGCTGCGCAAGAAGGTTGCCAACGAATCCATCCAGGAGCGAGCCAAAATTAAACAAACCCATCGTTACTACAGCACCACCCATAATATGAAAGTTGTGCCGCCGATTTTGACTGGGAAGTACTTAGACTCAGCAGAGCGCAATACTCCACCGCAGAAGTTGACTGAAGCAATGGGAATGCCAGTACCACCAGCTCTGAAGTCCACTCAAAAGCAGGAGGTATAACGTGGCTGAAGAAGCAAAACCGACAGAAGAACAAGCTGAAGCTTCCCAGTTAGTAGAAACGGGTCAGGTTTCTAGCTGGCTACAAGAAAACGGCTTTGAGCATGAGTCCCTAGAGCCGGATCACCTAGGAGTTGAGGTAATCAAAGTTGACCCCACTGTTTTGGTACCAGTGGCTACAGCTCTCTATGCCTATGGGTTTAACTACCTGCAATGCCAAGGTGGCTATGATGCTGGTCCTGGGGAAGATTTGGTCAGCTTCTATCATTTAATTAAAGTTGGTGATGATGTTGACAAACCTGAGGAAGTACGGCTGAAGGTATTCCTGCCACGAGAAAATCCTCAAGTACCCTCCTTATACTGGATTTGGAAAGGTTCTGACTGGCAAGAACGGGAAACCTACGATATGTTCGGTATCTTTTTTGAGGGTCATCCCAACCTCAAGCGGATTTTGATGCCGGAAGATTGGGTGGGTTGGCCCTTGCGGAAGGATTACATCTCGCCAGACTTTTATGAGTTACAGGATGCTTATTGAGCAGCTTCTTGTAGAGGGTGGAACGGGCATCTCGCCCGTACAAAAACCTAACACCTGCCACCTAACACCCATTGGTGACAAGTTAAGGCAAAATCGTCGTTGTCAAGGGAGCGGAGGAGCGGAGGAGCGGAGGAGCAGAGGAGCAGAGGAGCAGAGGAGCAGAGGAGCAGAGGAGCGGAGGAGCGGAGGAGCGGAGGAAGAAGAAGACAATTTTCCTTAACCCTTGGAGTATTTCCATATATAGGTTTTTTTTAGAACCACTACGCCATATATGGGAGTTGACAAAATGCACTACCTTTTAACTTGTCACCATCGTAACACCTAAAAAATACGGCCTTGGTAGCAGAAAATAAAGACCAACAACATCCTCAAGAAAAACGCGATCGCGAAATTGTTGAGCGCCTCTTACGGGAAAAACCTAACAATTATAACCGAGTTGAACTAGCCAGACTGCGGATTCGTTATACCGGCTTTCCGGGGGCTAGAGAAATTCAACGCAACCTAGATCTAATTCTCCAGCAGTGGCAGTTAACTGAGGAAGAACTTTTTGAGATAACCCGTCAGCTTCATGCTGATGGTAAAGTGTATCAGCGCGGAAGTGACTCATTGAGCCAAGAAGATTGGAGTTAAGATGATTTATTCCGACAAGGGAGAATAGATACTCATAACTGCTTTTTTTGCTTAACAGCTCTACTCTTCAGGTAAATCCCTAACTCCTGTAATATACTCGATAATAACTTCTAACTTAGCATCTAGTCGATTGAATCTATGCTCCGTACTTTGTTCTAACTTGGTTATTCTCGATTTAATTTCGTCTAAATCTTCTTCTATTGCTTCAAATGCAGAACTAATGCGGCCTCTAGGTTCTACATCTAGTTCTATAGTTTTTAATCTTTGTTCGAGGTTGATTAGTTGGCGTGAGTGTTCATTAATTCTTTTGTTCTGTTCTTTGTCGTTCATTGTCGTCTATTCGTGACACTTTATGGGTAGGCACATAATTTCCCTATTATAAAAAAATGATATCAAAAAATAATAGCGATGCCAGCAGATCAGCAATAATGATGCTCAATGCGATCGCTTTGGCTTAATTTAAGTTGTTTTTTTGCTTGATCACAGAGTGTTACAGTCATGGAAGGATTTTTGAACCTCAACAAACCAGCCGGATGGACTTCTCATGATTGTGTTGCCAAAGTGCGGCGTATTCTGCACTTAAAGCGGGTAGGACATGGAGGAACTTTAGATCCAGCTGCGACTGGTGTGTTACCAATTGCCTTGGGGAAGGCAACCAAATTATTGCAGTATCTCCCCCAAGAGAAAGCATACCGAGCCACAATTCGTCTGGGAGTGAAGACAACTACCGATGATTTGGAGGGAGAAATTATCGCCACGACTTCAGTTGCTGGCTGGACAATGGAGAAAGTTTTGCCCTACCTTAAGCAGTTTGAGGGGAAAATTCAGCAAGTACCACCAATGTACAGCGCGATTCAGGTTCAAGGAAAACGATTGTATGAGTTAGCGAGAGCAGGTTTGACTGCTGAAGTGCCAGAGCGAACAGTGGAAGTATTTCAGCTGAAACTGTTGGCTTGGCATCCAGGAGAGTTTCCGGAACTAGAGGTGGAAATTGCCTGTGGTGCGGGAACTTATATTCGTGCGATCGCTCGTGATTTGGGAACTTCTCTCAATACTGGTGGCACTTTAGCTTCCCTCACTCGTACCCAAAGCAGTGGCTTTGAGCTAATAGATAGTTTGACTTTGGAAGAACTGACACAACAATTGCAACAAGGCATATTTGAGCCAGTATCACCAGCTACAGTCCTACAACATTTACCAGCAGTTATTTTACCCACAGAATTTGCTCGTCGTTGGTGTCAGGGACAGCGCCTTCCTTGGCAAGAGGAGATGTTAGAGAGTGATCAAGTAGCCACCGAGGGTATCGAACTATCATCTAATCATCCCCAATCCCTTGTACTGCGGGTGCATCAAGAACAGGAAGCTTGGTGTGACTGTAGCAAAGCTGGTAAGTTTTTAGGTATTGGTCAGGTAATTTCTTCAGAAAGCGGTCTACTGTTGGCTCCCAAAACAGTTTTTGTGTGAACTTTTAAGAAGCAAGGCTCTGAGGCAGGAGGCAGGAGGCAGGAGGCAGGAGGCAGGAGGCAGGAGGCAGGAGGCAGGAGGCAGGAGGGAAGAGAATTAGACATCTCCAGGAAAGAACTTGAAACCCTTATGGGGCTTAAGTAAATATTGAGTTTCTGGAGATGTCTATTTGAGAAGCAAGGGAGATAGGGAAACAAAAAAGAACTGATGATTTTTTTGATATTTAGCTAGTAGTCCACTTCATTATTCCCCATTCCCTATTCCCTATTCCCTATTCCCCATTTCCTATTCCCCATTCCTGGTAGTGTTTGTTCCTTTCATCAGAGGTGGTGCGCCACTCGTCGGACGCTTAAGTTTAGGATATCCGGATGGCTCAAGGCATTTATATGATAGAGAACGAGTTAGCTCAAGCTACAGATGACCTACGCACTCGCCTGAAAACCCTGTATAAATCGGTCAACGAGTTGCCTCAGACACAGCAGCAAGCCGAATGGCTGGCACAAACCTTTGCAGAACTCCATACTAGTTTGGAAGTGCTGGAGATAGCACAGGAGCAACTAGAATACAAATTTTGGCAACAGACAACTGAGTTACACAGAGTTAATAAGCAACTGCAAACTGAAGCCAAAAAACCTCAGTCAGTTGAAGAACCTCCCACAGAAGAACAACTACGGACATCCCTCCAAGAAAAAGAAGTCCTGCTTGAGGAAATTCACCATCGAGTGAAAAATAACTTACAAATTGTTTCTAGCCTACTTTATCTACAAGCCAACCGGAGCAATGATTCTCAGGTGTGTGCCATTCTTCAGGAAAGCCGCAACCGAGTTGAATCAATGGCACTAGTACACGAGAGTTTGTCTCGCTCTGGGGAGCTTACCAGAATCAACTTTGCTGAGTATGTACACAATCTGGCAACTAACTTGTTCAGTATGTATACAGTACAACCTAGTAATATTGCTTTGAGAATTAGTGCACCAACAGATATCTCTATCAATCTTGATAAAGCCATTCTTTGCGGATTGCTCATCAATGAGCTGATTACCAATGCCTTAAAACATAGTTTTATGGCGTGCAATAAGCATGAAATTTTACTGAAGATTAAACGGGACTCTGATGGTCAAATCATCCTTAGGGTTGGTAACAGTGGTAATAGCCTACCGGTAAACTTAGATCTACAAAACACAGAATCTATGGAGTTCAGGCTAGTCATGACCTTGGTTAAGCAACTAAAAGGCACTATTAAAGTAGAAAGAGATGAAGAAGTTATTTTGATAATTAAATTCATGATTTAGTTTTGCTAATAAAAACTAAATTTACTAATAATTAAAATTAAAAATTAAATGAATAGTTTCAGCAGAAGTTGCATGGTTAGAATTTCTCTCTTGCTGAACTTCTGAAGTAAAGATTTACTTGCACTTTTACTTCTTTATTGAAAATCAGGGAACAATCTAGCTGAACAGTCATGGCAAAAATCTTAATTGTAGAAAATGAAATGCTTGTTGCTTGGCATATTCAAGAAGCTTTAGAAAAGTTAGGGCATAACATTATAGCTAGTGTAACTTCTGGAATGGAAGCCATTCAGGTTCCAGCTGCTATTAAGCCAGATTTAGTTTTGATGGATATTCAACTTGAAGACAACTTTGATGGCATTGCTGCCGCTCAAGAAATTCACGACCGCTATGATATTCCGATCATCTATCTAACAGCTCATGCAGATGAGGATACCTTACAACGGGCACTCAAGACGAACCCTTTTGGCTATCTGATTAAACCTTTTCAGGAAAAGCAATTACATACAACCATCACTATTGCTCTCCATAGATATCAGCTAGAAAAGTATTTAGAGGATACAAAACAACAGTTGGTCAATACTCTAACTAGTATTAGGGACGCGACTATTGCTACTGACAATCAAGGCTATATTACTTTTATCAATTCAGCCGCAGCCTCCCTCACTGGCTGGCATAAAAAAAAAGCTATAGGTAAAAATATTAAGCGAGTATTCACCCTCATTAATGCAGAAAACCATGAAGAGATTGAAAATCCTGTAGTACAAGGAATACAAAGAGGAACCAATATTAAGTTTCCTCATTCTTGCTTGTTACTTGCCAGAAATGGTAAAGAAATACCCATTAATGAAACAGCTGCTCTTATTAGAAATGGCCATGGTGAGATTGTCGGGAGTATTCTGGTTTTTCAGGACATTACTAAGCAGGAACAAATCTATGCCACCCGGCAGCAGCAGGAATTTGACTTGCTCAAAACATCAACAACTAAGGTGGGTCGGATTACCCAGCAGACAGAATCCTCTCAAGCTGTGGCGGTAGTGCAGCCAGAAATGCTCTCTCTTGGCTTTGTTGATCATTTAACGAAAGTTGCTAATCGACGCTACTTTGATAATTACTTCAAGCGAGAGTGGAAGAAGTTGGTGCAAGGAGAGGCTCCCATATCCTTGGTGTTGTGTGATCTGGACTTTTTCAAAGCCTTCAATCAAATTTACGGTTATCAGGCTGGAAACGATTGTCTGCAAAAAGTAGCTGGTGCGATCCGTCAAGTAGTTGAGAGTCCAGAAAACGTCTTAGCTCGTTACAGTGGAAAAGAGTTTGTCGTAGTTTTGCCGAATATTAGGGTTACTGGGGGAATGTGGTTGGCTCAGAAGATACGTGCGCGGCTTAAGCAGCTCAAGCTTACCCATGTTGGTTCAACTGTGAATAATTACGTTACCCTGAGTGTGGGTGTTGCTAGCATGGTTCCCCATTTGGGTTCTTCCCCCGTAAAGCTAATGGCAGGGGCAAAGGAGGCACTTGCACAGGCAAAGGCCGAAGGAGGCGATCGCGTAATCATTAGAGAGTTAAACTAATAATAAGAAATATTATTAAGTAGGTTGACACGATTAAAATTAACTGGTGAGGCTCGTTATTAGTCATTGGTCAAGGCTGGACTCTTATTTACGTTTCGTAACATAGTGTAGAGAGGAAGGTAATATTGATATTTGATAACTTTTGAGCAATTCTTGAGCGGAGAAAATACAAAAGTGATCCAAAATCCAGAAACTGGCTTAATTTTAGTGGTTGATGATACTCCCACCAATTTGTTAGTTCTCTCAGAAGCCTTAAAAGGTGCTGGTTTTACTGTTGCGATCGAAACGGATGGTGAAAGTGCGATTGAACAGGTTAAGTATAACCCACCAGATTTAATTTTGTTAGATGTAGTTATGCCAGGGCTGGATGGATTTGAAACCTGTCAGCGAATGAAAGCTTCTGCCTCAACCCAAGACATTCCGGTAATCTTTATGACTGCTTTGAGTGATCCCATGGATAAAGTCAAGGGACTATCAATAGGAGCAGTAGACTACATTACTAAACCCTTTCAACACGAGGAGGTATTAGCCAGAGTTAGGACTCATTTGCAGCTGCGTAACTTGACTAAAACCTTGGAGAAGCAAAATATAATTCTCAAAAAAGAAGTTGAACAACGAGTAGAAGCAGAAACGGAGTTAAAAAAGACCCTAAACCAGCTAAAAACTGCCCAAAAACAAATTGTTGCTCAAGAAAAGCTGGCTTCTCTAGGTTCCTTAACTGCTGGGATTGCCCATGAACTAAAAAATCCTCTCAATCTGATTAATAATTTCGCTGTTATCGCTGCTGACTTATGCCAAGAATTGCTCCCGGAAGTAAAGCAAAAATTAAAAGCTTTACCTGAATCAGAATTGGGAACAATCAGAGAACTGTTAAGTGATATCGAAGAGAGCGTTAATTCCATCAACCAACAGGGACAGAGAGCTGATAATATTATTACCAGTATGTTGATGCACGCCAGACAAGAAGGTAGTAAACGGCAATTAACTGAGCTTAATGTTTTGTTGGCTGAGTCATTAGAACTGGCGGTAAAGGGTTTTCGAGCAACTGTGAATAAATTTAATATCCAGATAGCAACCGATTACGACAACTCAGTGGAGCAGTTAGAAATTATTCCCCAATCTCTGAGTAGAGGATTTATCAATCTGATTAACAATGCCTGCTATGCAGCCAATAGTAAGCAAAAAGAAAGATCTAGAGAATTTCAGCCCAAGCTTACCATCAAAACCCAAAACTTAGATCAGGCGGTAGAAATCCGCATTCGAGATAATGGTATCGGTATACCACCTGAGTTAAAAGATAAAATCTTTGAACCGTTTTTCACTACTAAACCCACTGGCGAGGGAACAGGATTAGGCTTATCTATGACCCATGATATTATTGTCGGTCAGCATGAAGGAAAAATCAAGGTAGAAAGTGAATTGGGGTTGTATACAGAATTTATTATCCTCTTGCCAAGAAAATAGATTGGGTTTCGTTACTTCAACCCAACATTACAACACTACGGATATGGCATAAAATAACCACAAAGGCACATTCGACTAGGAGTTCCCGAAGGTTAGAGCACAAAGATAATTTGTCTATCCTAGGAAGTGCTCGCGAATTGTAGGTTGGGTTGAGGTAACGAAACCCAACAAACCAACAAAGAGTTCAATATAATATTGACAAATATTTTTTTTTTTGATAAAGACTATCTTGTAATTTACCCAAAAACTACCAGCTTGATAAGATAAACCTGTGTACTGGATAACGATTAAAACTACCCATGTCCGTTGGGAGGCAGAATTAATGCAGCAGTTACTAGCGGCTCACGATATTCCCAGTCGTATTATCGATACAGGGATAACTTCCTATTTCGGGGCAGGTAGTTCCGCCGCTTTACAGGTTCGTTCACCAGACCAATGGACAGCTCTACTTCTGTTAAGTTCTCCAGAAGAGGAGCAAGCAGGGACACCAGATAACAATTAGGGAATAAAAAATTTTTATGTCTTTATTTGATTGGTTTGCAAATCGACAGAAATCAGAACCGGCGAATCAAAAGCAACGGGAGCGCGAAATTGCGGACGGATTATGGACAAAATGTCCAGCTTGTGGTGTTGTAGCTTATACCAAAGACTTGAAAGCTAATCAATTGGTTTGTCTCGATTGCGGTCATCATCTGCGGGTAAATAGTGATGAACGTATCCGTCAGTTAATTGATCCTAATACTTGGATTGCTCTAGATGAGCACCTGCTTCCTACAGATCCCCTACAGTTTTGCGATCGCAAATCCTACAAAGATCGCTTGCAAGAAACCCAAAAGAAAACTCGCCTGACAGATTCTGTACAAACTGGCACTGGACAGCTGGATGGTTTGCCTATAGCTTTAGGTGTTATGGATTTTCGCTTTATGGGAGGCAGTATGGGTTCTGTTGTCGGGGAAAAACTCACCCGTCTATTAGAACATGCAACCTTGCGACGCTTACCTGTGGTTATTGTCTGTGCTTCTGGTGGTGCCAGAATGCAAGAAGGGATGTTAAGCCTAATGCAGATGGCGAAAATCTCAGGGGCACTGGAGCGCCATCGTCAAGCTAAACTACTTTACATCCCAGTACTGACTCATCCCACTACTGGCGGTGTTACTGCTAGCTTCGCTATGTTAGGAGACATTATTTTGGCAGAACCAAAGGCAATGATTGCTTTTGCTGGGCGTCGGGTAATTGAACAAACTCTCCGAGAAAAGCTGCCAGACGATTTTCAAACTTCTGAATATTTGCTCAACCATGGCTTTGTTGATGCTATTGTGCCTCGTACCCAACTGAAGAAAACTCTTGCCCAGCTCATTCAACTGCACCAACCTCTCCCAGTAGCCCCTTCTGTTGTTCCTTTACCAGAAACTAGTGCCAGAAGGCAGGAAGCAAAACCCCCCTATGTCTCCTGATAAATGAGAGACCTTGAATTCCTCTCTCCTTAACTGAGCAGTATTGCCCCCGTAGGGGCGCACCGACGTGCGCCCAATCCGCAAATCCCCCATTAGCTTTTTTGGTACCGACGTGCGCCCAATCCGCAAATCCCCCATTAGCTTTTTTAGTACCGACGTGCGCA
>JAAHHL010000930.1 GCA_010672185.1 Caldora sp. SIO3E6
TGGTGATGGTGTTGGTGATGGTGTTGGTGATGGTGTTGGTGATGGTGTTGGTGATGGTGTTGGTGATGGTGTTGGTGATGGTGTTGGTGTTGGCGATGGTGATGGTGTTGGTGATGGTGTTGGAGTTGGAGTTGGTGCTTGTTGCTGATTGGGTTGTGCTTTTCCAGCAGGTTCTGCGGTTTGATTTGCCTGAGGAATTAAAGTCTTTTCTGAAGCTAGGACAATGAAATCCACAGGAACAAGATTGGTGGAGGTAAGATCATTATTAGACTGCAAACCCTGAAGGCGTCCTATTAGCCCTAGGCGCAGTATGGCAAAGACAAAGACATGAAAGAAAGCAGAACCGACAATAACCTTAACCCAGATCTTGGGCGGATCGGAGTGACGCCACACAGGCGTCTGAGGGTGAGCATTGGTTGCTAGATTGGGTAGTGCCATTAATCTGACGGGGTAACAAGACTGGGTGTAGGTTATGGGGCAATGGTAACAAGTTAAAAGGTTGTGCATTTTGTCAACTCCCATATATGGCGTAGTGGTTCTAAAAAAAACCTATATATGGAAATACTCCAAGGGTTAAGGAAAATTGTATTCTTCTTCCTCCGCTCCTCCGCTCCTCTGCTCCTCCGCTCCCTTGACAACGACATTTTTACCTTAACTTGTCACCAATGGTTATGGGGTTTGGGGTGTGGAAACAATGAGCATGTATGATAATAGCTTACTCAACCTCATCAACCCTCATAAGGGACTTCCATCCAAATAAAAAAACGTCCCATCCCTGGGAGAGTTGGGGGAGTAATATCATGTCAAGTTGAAGACCCACAGTTAGTATTGACGCGGGGACGCGGGGACGCGGGGACGCGGGGACGCGGGGACGCGGAGAAGTTTTTTATTATGGGCAATTATGCCGACATGATATAAGACAAGTCCAAAAATTGGAATGATTTATTTCTTGGAGTTTCCTAAACCCTAAACCCTACACCCCACACCCTTAAACCAATGGTCTCTCTCTGTTAAAATGTAAATTGCGATACCAGTTGCTTTTAAGTGGGAAACTTCGGAACAGGGAACAGAGAACTTCAGAATAAGGAAGAATCTACTTAGAATCCTTGAGTACAACAGCTACCTCACTGGAGCCACCTGTAGTGGCTAGGGAGTTGTAAACTCTAGTCAACTAAGGGTTCCTTGTCACTATCGATGCCAAGGCCGCTCAAAGTTTAAGAGTTTGCCTGGTACTAGCTCAACTCAGTGATTGAGGTGAAGCAACAGCAAAACTTGAAAGAGTCATTGTTAAGGAGAGTGAGAACTTTGTGATCCAACGTTTAAGACAGGACTTAAAGAATGATTTAATTGCAGGTCTTTTGGTAGTGATTCCTCTCGCTACCACGATTTGGCTGGTGTTTACCATCGCTAGGTGGGCGATCGATTTCCTGACCCGCATTCCCAAGCAAATTAACCCCTATAATAACCTCCATCCCATTTTGGTCAATCTACTGAATTTAGTAGTGGGAGTTACTGTTCCAGTGCTATTTATTCTGTTGATTGGCTTAATGGCACGCAATATAGCCGGAAGGTGGTTGCTGGATTTAGGGGAAAAATTGTTACAGGCGATTCCTTTCGCAGGACCAGTCTACAAAACCCTCAAACAGCTTTTGGAAACGGTCTTAAAAGAATCTAAGAATAAATTCCGTCGTGTGGTTTTGGTAGAATATCCCCGCCGAGGTTTGTGGTCGATCGCTTTCGTCACTGGCAATATCAGCAGCGAAATTCAAAATCAGATGAGTAGCCCGATGCTGAGCGTTGTTGTCCCTACTAGTCCCAATCCTACCACTGGTTGGTATGTAGTTGTTCCGGAAGATGATGTCATTAATCTCTCCCTTTCTATAGAGGATGCTTTCAAAATCATTATTTCTGGAGGAATTGTTGACCCTGCCGAATCCTCAATCACTGAACCACAATCGAAACCTCAAGACAAGAAAAAACTAGAGCAACCCCTAAAGGAGATGAGACAACAGCAGATTTTACCAGTAGAAGAAGGCTGAAATGGGAATGGGGAATAGGGAATAGGGAATAGGGAATAGGGAATAGGGAATAGGGAATAGGGAATAGGGAATGGGGAATAGAGAATAGGGAATAGGGAATAGGGAATAGGGAATAGGGAATGGGAAATGGGGAACATAGAAATGAATACGGAGGTTTTTTTCTAAAAAAAAACGACAATCTAGGTTAACAACTCATATTGAGAAACACCTCAAGCTGAAAGCTGAAAGCTGACAGCTGACAGCTAATAACCAATAACCAACCAATATGCAACCACGCAGAATTGCCCGCGAGTTGGCTCTTTTGAGCCTCTCTCAAATCCCGAAGGGACTCGAACGCCTTGAGGCACAGCAACTGAATAATCTAATTTTGGCAGCAGTTCGTACTCTAACTGAAGAAACTCAGGAGGTTTTGGAAACTGCTGCGGCAGAACTAAAACGAGGAAGCGATCGCCTTTTGAGTAGTGAAACCCGCACTACTGAAATGATTAGTGCCAAGGCAATGGTAAGCGATGCAGTGGAGCTAACCCAAAAAGCGATTAATCGGCTAGGAACAGCTGTGGAAATTCCAGAAGTGATCCAACTATCTAATCAATTGGAGGTTCGTTCCTATACTATAGAAATTCTCAAGGCTATTAGTCGTAGGCGTCTGGAGATTGATGAAGTTTTGAATGAAGTGCTCCAAGACTGGCAACTGGAGCGTCTAGCTCGAATTGACAGAGATATCTTGCGCATTGCAGTTGCAGAAATATCGTTTTTAGGTACACCAGAGCAAGTTGCCATTAATGAAGCAGTGGAGCTTGCCAAGCGCTACAGTGATGATGAAGGACATCGATTTATCAATGGTGTATTACGTCGCGTTTCCAACTATCTCAAAACTAAAGCTCATTTCCAATAGGAATGGGGAGATGGGGAGATGGGGAGATGGGGAGATGGGGAGATGGGGAGCTGAGGGAGCTGAGGGAGATGGGGAGATGGAGGAGCTGAGGGAGCTGAGGGAGATGGGGGAGCTGAGGGAGATGGGGAGACAATTCCCAATTCCCAATTCCCAATTCCCAATTCCCAAAAAACAAACAACAAACGACAAACAACAAACAACAAATGACAAACAACAAATAACAATATACTATGGTTTTTAACTGGTTCCGCCGACAATTTGGTTCCGAAGAAGGAGCTTCTGAAAAGACTAAGCCTGAAACTCAAAGTCCAGTTGAGCAAGAACAAGAGGCTCCAGCAGAAACGGCAGAATCTGAGCCAACCCCAGAGTCTGCTACAACTGTTGATGAAGATTACCTGAGCTGGGCAAAAGCTGCTTACAAAAATATTCAGCAGCAAGCATCCCCAGAATCTCCTGAAATTACATCCCCAGAAGAGTCAACAGTAGCAGAGACAGAAGTTACTACTCCCCCAGTAACTGACGAAGAAGAGCCAGAAGATGCTGTTACCTCAACTGATACTACCGCAACC
>JAAHHL010000931.1 GCA_010672185.1 Caldora sp. SIO3E6
CAGGAGGCAGGAGGCAAGAGGCAGGAGGCAGGAGGCAGGAGGCAGGAGGCAGAAGGCAGATGGCAGAAGGCAGGAGGCAGGAGGCAGGAGGCAGGAGGCAAGAGGCAGGAGGCAGGAGGCAGGAGGCAGGAGGGAAGAAAGCTTAGGGAACTTCAAGAAATAAATCATCCCAATTTTTGACTTGTCTTACTCCCTCAGCTCCCTCAGCTCCCTCAGCTCCCTCAGCTCCCCACACTCCCCACACCCCCACACTCTCGTTAACCGCCACTAACGGGTGGAACTAAAACTACTTCATCCCCATCTTGAAGAATAGTATCTGGTTCGACAAATTGAAGATTGATACCAAAGCGGGTGAGATTACGCCATGGTTCAAGTTCTGGATATTGAGCCAGCAGGTGCTGTTGTACCGCTGATACTGGCGTGTTGTCAGGAAATTCCAGCTTCATTTCTGGAACACCGGAGGCATCTTGATAGGCAGCAAATAGCTTAACCGTAATGGTGAGTAAAGGTTGAGTCATTGAAAAGGAGATAAGGGAAACTAGAGAGATAAGGGGGACAATGCAGTGGGACGATCACCAGGAGAGAAAATTACATCTCACACCTACCATCGAATACCTAACATCCAATACCTATGCTAACCTTTTGAAAGAAAGGATATTGCATATATATAATATTTTGACAGAGAAATTAAATATGTGTAAAACCCTGACAATCTTTAGGCAACTTGATACAGAGTCATCTTATTTCCGAAAGAGACTCCTAGGCAATCCTGATCCATTACCAACTTTTTTTTATCTAGGCAATACCACTTAGAAAGGATGCTTTTGAGTTATTTTATGCCAAACTTGTGAAGGCTATAGGGGAATAAGCTGTTGTGCATTTAAATTGTGAATTAGTGCTGACCCGACCGACGTGGGGACGCGGAGACGCGACCGACGCGGAGATTAGGACAAACTAATTTAAATGCGTCTTGGCTTACTACGCTATCCGTTAACATACACCTCTTTTCCCTCCAAGCTTAAAGATATACCATTCAGAGCAAAGTACTTCTTTGCCAAATAAGCTCTAGCAGAGCGGAGGATATAATGGATAAATTTTCTGTAGAAAAATATGCAGTTATTAACCGTATATCAGAAACTTTACATAATTTAGCTGGAAGTAAAAGTATTTTACAAGAATTAGATCAAATAAAACTTACGCAACATTTCTCCAATCAGTTATTACAAAATTGGTCTCCTGCACAGGTAATGTCCATTCCTGAAGATGAATTAAAAAACATAATTGAAGCAGTTATGTTATTCGAGGTACTGTATGAATTGCTAGAAGATTTAAATCTGGAAGAAATGGAAATTTTTGATGCAGCATTATCTGGAAAATAGTTTGCTGTTTTAACTAGTTATTTGTCTTTATTATTTATTTTTTGGTTATTAAATTCATAATAAATCTACCTAGGTTATTGCTGTAATTAATACATTAATTGTACCAATAACTAGTGACCAATGACCAATAACTATTTTCTTTTTTTGTAGCAAAAAAAACTGTTCATCAAAACTTGCGATAAACTTTACTGAAAGTTTAAACTATTAGTACTGCCAATCAGTGAATTAGTCGATTAATCTAGACTTGGAGGTCTTTATGTACAGAAAATTTTCAGCATAAACTGCAACAATATCTACTTGAAAAACCAAAATCATTGTTACCAAAAACAATAAATTAACACAATTATTCTGTTAAGTCAAACAATTCCTAAGAAGATTGCCTTATGAATTCCAAAGCCATCTTAATAATTTCCATGCTCTTGGGTGTGCCTGCAATAATTATTTTCCTGATTACAGGAGGTGAAAAGGTTAGTTATTTACTAGAATCTGAGCCAATTGATTCGGCCAAACAACAAATCGCCAAAGTGACTAGTCAGCTACAGCCGTTAGGAGCTAAGAAACAAAATATTGACAAAATTCTGAAAACTAAGAGGTGTTTTGGCTGCAATATACGTGGTATTGATTTAAGTGGTATTGACTTGACTGGGGCTGATTTTAGGAATAGTGACCTCTCTGGTGCTAACCTGACAGATACTAAAATGATCGATGCGAACCTCCAAGGTGTCCGTTTAAATGAGGCTAACTTAACTAAAGCTGATTTACATGGCGCTCAGTTTGATAATAGCGAATTGAAAGGTGCTAACTTGACTGAAGCTAATCTCTTCAACGCTAGGTTGTCTAATGCTGATTTGAGCAATGCTAATCTCAAAGGTAGTGAGCTTCGAGATGCGGATCTGATTGGTTCCCAGCTACAGAATGCTAATTTTACTGGAGCTTTTTTATACGGAACACGTCTGCAAGAAGCAAATCTAACTGGTACTGATTTTAGTAGTGCCAGAATGCGTTATGCTAACTTGCGCGGTGCTACCCTGGACAGCACTAATTTCAGTGGTGCTGATTTAGAGTTTGCTGTCATGCCTGATGGTAAAACTGTTTATGGAACAACTAAGTACTAAAGAGGGCAGAAGGCAGAAGGCAGAGGGCAGAAGGCTCTAAGGGAAGCTGACTTGTTTGTCATCTTCTTTTTGTCGTGGAATTTTATTCCGTTGCCTGTTGCCTGTTGCCTGTTGCCTGTTACCTGCGCCGTTAGGCGCTTATTACTTCACCAAGTTCTAGTTTTGACTGAGAGTACTTCTTTCTGACAGACGTACCAAAAGTAGTATGCGAGGTTAACCAAAGCTAGTAGTTTAGTCCCATCCTCCAACATCGCTGGAGTACCCAGACCTGGCAAAGACAAGGAACTTACTAAGCTAGAGATAATAAATAAACCAAAAGTGATTAGCAGCAGCAAGTAAGGAGTTGATACTATTTTGCGGCGAAAGAAGACACCGTAAGCAATGATAATAGTTCCATATACTAGAGAAGTGAATAATTTAGGTATACCAAAAAAACTGTTGGCTATTAAAGTAATTCGGAATATATCATCAATCAATAATATTGCCAATATGAGCGCGGAGCAAAAAATAAAACGATTAATTGAGCGTTTAGAGCGAATATTGCTAAGTAAACTCGTACTAAAGAAGCAAATTGCCAAAGAAAAACACCATAATATCTCAGAGAGATTGGTTAAGTAGCTCTGTAGAGGTCTTTTGTCAGTAAAGGGTTCGGCAAATAATTGAACTATTAGGTGAGCTCTTCGCCAGTCGTCTCCACCTAGCTTGACATAAACTGTTAACATTAAAAACAATAGTATAATTATACCGTTCAATAAAATAACAAAGGGATGTTTAGATACATGGGTTATTCCAGTTTTGAGTAAGTTAAACAAGAATTTGAGCTGCATTTACAATCGTATTCATTACACCTACAACTAATATAACGAATCTAAGTAGCTCCCAGAGCGAGGCAAATTTCCGATTCCTTAACCAGTATGCCTAGAATTACCAAATTGCTCATCAGCACTGTTTTCATCATCTCTTGGATGCTGAGTTCCTGTGGTACCAATACTCCTACTCTCGGACA
>JAAHHL010000932.1 GCA_010672185.1 Caldora sp. SIO3E6
TGTCTCGCTAGTGCGAGGGGAAATAGGAGCTTTTTCCGACACTGCTGATACCCTGACTACCACAGCAAATCAGACTTTGGCTCAAGTAGGCTCTGCGGCGGAGCGCTTTGGTGAAACTGCTGACACAATTAATAGTACGGTGGGGCGCTTTGGTGCAACTGCGGATACAATTAATAGTACGATTGGAAGCTTTGGTGAAACTGCGGATACAATTAATAGTACGATTGGAAGCTTTGGTGAAACTGCTGACAAAGTAGGGTCTGTGACAGAGCGCTTTGGTGAGACTGCCGACAAAATTGGCTCTGTGACAGAGCGCTTTGGTGAAACTGCCGACAAAATTGGTAATACTACTGAACTAACAGGAACCCAGCTTAATCAGCTTATGACCTCTGCTAATGAGCTGCTGGTAACTAATCGAGCTAATCTAGTTGGTGGGTTGGATAATCTTCGTCAAAGTAGCGAGCGTCTAAGTCAGTTATTGGGTAATTTGAGTACTACTGTTACTAAGGTTAACAGTACTATAGACCAGGCCAAGTTCGTAGAACTACTAGATAATTTTGAAACCCTTTCCGCTAATGCGGCAGCAGCATCGGAAAACTTTAAGGATATTTCCACTTCTTTAAACTCTCAGGAAAATTTAGTCTTGCTACAGCAAACTTTAGAGTCTGCAAGGGGAACTTTTGCCAATGCTCAAAAGATTACCGCTGATCTGGATGATTTGACTGGTGACCCAGATTTTCGCAACAATCTCAAGGAATTAGTCAATGGACTAGGTAACCTCGTATCGACAACACAGCAGCTACAACAGCAAGTTGAAGTGGCTCAGTCTCTCGAACCCGTCAGTGATGCTATTAACGTAGCTACAGTTACACCCCTGTCTCCTCCACCGGAGCAACCTAAATTGGAGGAAGCAACTGCTATTGGGACAAAGGTACTAAAAGAGTTGGAAGATGTAAAAGAGGTGGAAAAACAAATTGAAATAGGAGATGATCAACCCTTTTTTGTGATCTCCGGACAGGAATGAGATGGGGAGATGGGGAGATGGGGAGATGGGGAGTGTCAAGAACGCAAACGCATCTGCAATGGATGGAAGAAACAAGCCAAACTCTCTTTCCTTCTGCCTTCTGCCTTCTGCCTTCTGCCTTTAATATGGAAATAGCTCTAACCCAGCTCCACACAGTTGTGGAGGTTTTACCGGTAGTCTTTTGTAAGAATTCTTAATATCAATTCTTATCAAATCAGTTTAACCTTATCATTTAGGCAGTTTTGTTGGGTTTTTGTAAGAAAAAATACAACAACAGTCAACCATTAGTGAAAGGGAATTTAGCATGAGTGGCAATTTGGCAAAGAAGTTGCGTGAGGGAACCAAAAAAGCTCACACAGCTGCAGAAAATATGGGATTTATCAAATGCTTTTTAAAAGGAACAGTAGAAAAAAACTCCTACCGGAAGCTGGTATCTAACCTCTACTTTGTCTATTCGGCAATGGAAGAGGAAATGGAAAAGCATTTTGAGCAGGATCACCCAGTTGTCTCCAAAATCTACTTCAAACAGCTCAATCGTAAAAACTCTTTAGAGCAGGATTTAGCTTACTACTACGGTGCTAACTGGCAAAATCAGATATCTCCTTCCACAGCAACTCAAGAGTATGTGGAGCAAATTAAGCAAATATCTGCTTCCGAACCCGAACTGCTGATTGCTCACTCCTACACTCGTTACATAGGTGACTTATCTGGTGGACAGGTTCTCAAGAATATTGCCAAAAAAGCGATGAATTTATCGGATGAGGAGGGAGGTACTGCTTTTTATAGCTTCCCCGATATTCCCGACGAAAAGGGATTCAAAGCCAACTACCGACAAGTTCTCGATGAGTTACCCATTGATGAAGCTACCGAGGATCGGATAGTAGAAGCAGCTATTGCTGCTTTTCACATAAATATGAAGGTGTTCGAGGAACTAGAAGGTAACTTGATCAAGGCTATTGGTCAGATAGTATTCAACACTCTGACCCGTCGTCGTCGTGTTGGCAGTACCGAACTAGCTACAGCCGAGTAAATCAACGAGCTGTTCTTTTCCTTAATTTCCTAATTAATTAGAGCATATCCAAATTGCTAATCACAACCCTGGAAGCTGGATGGCGATAGAGCCGTCATCAAGTTTCCAGGATTGTTATTTTTAAGAAAAGTTAACAAAAATTTTGTGTAGGCGATTAGGACAAGGGGCTTAAGCCCCTTGTTAACTTGCCTTACCTGAGAATGTCTTAACTCCCCTGGCGACTGCTATAAATTCTGAGTATTATTGGGGAATAAATTGCTCACAAATGTTTTCAGTTGTTTTCAGATTATCCAAGTTTATCTTTACCTAAAATTTACATAACATGCATTAAAGTAATTATCTCTTTTGACAGCTGAAGTCCTTGTCAACAAAGGATTTCAGGCGTCAATATTCTCAAAAAAAACAATCATTTTTCTAGATTTTGTAGGCAAAGATACACCTTAGGTAGTAGACCTCTACAGAACAGCAATGGCAATCTTAAATGAAGATAAAAAAATTAATTTCAGATTGCGAAGCTTTAAAGACAAACTTGGACTTCATCTAGGTAAAACGAAAACAAACAACCCATCGTAACTTTCCTTAATAAAGACCATAGTCTCGCAATCTACACAACTGTCTTAGACTCTTGTGTCTATAGAAGCACGTCCTGACTAGAACTTCGGCGATTAATCAACTAAGCGCCGCAGTATTTTTGGGGAGTGATTTTAGGCTCAATATCATTGTCAACCTCTAGTTTTTTTGGAGCAATCAAGTCATGTCTCAAAGAATCGCCAACACCTTAATCAATACTAGTAACGGTACAACAACTTTTGCCGGGAAAGGTGGTGCTATTCCTGATGGCATTGGTAGCTTTCAGGATGAAATTGTGATTCAGGAAAATTTCCACATCACAGAAGTGAGTGTTACCCTCAATGACATCATCCACACTTGGGTTGGTGATTTGAGTGTGCGCTTGCGCCACCTAGAGAGCAATACTGTAGTAGATTTGTTTCAGCGGCCTGGTTTACCAAAATTTTCTTCTAGTGGTTATTGTAACGACCTCAAAGGCAATTACAGCTTTAGCGATCGCAGTGACTGCAACTTTGAGGAGACAGCTGCTACTCATGCGGTTATCCCCAGTGGTAAGTATGCATCCCTCCAATCTTTATCCGCTTTTAGCGGTATGTCAGGAAGTGGAACCTGGCAGCTAATTATTAAAGACAGTTCCGCTGGTGACTCCGGCTCCCTAGGTTCTTGGAACTTAGACTTTGAGCGTAAATAAGGAAATTTGGCCTTCCTTACTACCGTGACACACCTAAAATGGTGGAATAAGTAGGGTCTGCTGAATAAGTAATAAGTAACAAGTAACAAGTAATAAGTAAGAACGAATGCAGCATTTATCCTAGTTTTAGGCATTTGTATCTCCCAAGGTTACCCAGGGATTTCCCAGATCGATGCAA
>JAAHHL010000933.1 GCA_010672185.1 Caldora sp. SIO3E6
TCATGGTGGTACCATGAGCCTCTACATAACCTACCTGAGATGGTTCTACTTTTGCTGCTTTGAGAGCTTGTTGAATTAACTTTTCTTGGGCTAATTTATTAGGTACTGTCAATCCGCTACTAGGTCCATCGTGATTAACCGCTGAACCACGAATCACTGCCCAGACTTGGTCACCATCTTTGAAGGCATCAGAGAGGCGCTTAAGTACCACCATGCCACATCCCTCTCCCCTGCCATAACCATCAGCAGCAGCATCAAAAGTCTTACACCTGCCATCGGGTGATAGAGCCTTCAATCTTGATAGTGCGGTGGTCATTTGAGGAGAGAGAATTAGTTGTACCCCTCCAGCTAAAGCCAGATTCGACTCACCCTGACGCAAACTCTGACAAGCTTGATGTACAGCTACCAGAGAGGCTGAACAAGCTGTATCTATTGCTAGAGACGGACCTTGCAATCCTAAGAAGTAGGATAACCGACCTGCGGCAAAGCAAAACCCATTTCCTGTACCATCGTAAGGGCTGATATTTTCCAGTTGGCTGAAACCTAAATCAGCATAATCGTTTTGACCGATACCCAGAAACACCCCTGTCTGAGTGTTTTCTAGTTCTTGGGGGTTAATTCCAGCTCTTTCTAGAGCTTCCCAAGTTACTTCTAAAAGAAAACGTTGTTGTGGGTCAAGGCTATTGGCTTCTCGGGGAGAGATGCCAAAAAACTCAGGATCAAACTGCTCTACCTCCTCGACTAAGGAAGCATGGCGAATATACATTTTCCCTGGAGTATCAGGGTCAGGATGATAGCAAGAATCTATATCCCAGCGTTCAGGTGGAATTTCTCTAACTCCATCTTCACCATTGGCTAATAGTTGCCAAAAGCTTTCTGGTGTATTGGCATTTCCTGGAAACCGACAACCGATGCCGATAATTGCAATAGGCTCACTTCTGGAACTTTCCATCATCTCCAACTTGGCTTCTGCTTGCTTTAGCGCCAGAAACATCTGTTTGGATAATGATAGTTGCTCTTTGTTGGTAGTCGGTTCCATGAAGTTTTAGCCTTGATGTATGTTGTTACTTATTGATTAATTGCAGTTTCCTGTTTGCAGTAATTTATCAAAACATACTCTTAATTTTTTCTAGTTGCTGAGCTGCTAGTGCTTCAAATTCTTCTTCTGAGATATCGTCGATAACTGGCAATATTTGATTGTCTATGTCTACTTCTTCTAACTCAGGTAAATTGTTTTCGGCATCTGCTACTGATTGCCATCCCATGACTTCCTCAAATATATACTGGGATAGTTTTTCAATCGTGGGATATTCCATCGCTACTGTCCCAGGTAAGGCAATCCCTAGTTGAGCTTGCAGTCGATTCTTTAATTCCACTGTGGTCAGAGAGTCCATCCCCATTTCCATAAAGCCTAAATTCACTTGCGGTAATTGAGCTGAACTCAGACCCAATAACTTGGCTACTTGCCCTCTAATGTACCCCCTTAAAATTTCTTGACGATTAGCTACCGGTGCCGTCTCTAATTTCTCTAAAATTTCTTGTTCTAGTTTCTTCGGTAGTGTATCTTTTGGCTGTAATTCATCCTGTGCTAAGAGTCCCCGCAGTAATGAACCGTTATTGAGATTACTCCACTGTTGTGCCAATAATGGCCACTCTACAGATATTACACCAATTTGTCCAGTTTGAGCCTGATTTCCTAACAGTCGATCTAAGGCATACATTCCTTGTTCTGGAGCAATATCATTAATCCCACTGGTATGGATGCGATTTTGATGCTGAGCCGCTAAACTAGCTGCCATTCCTCCAGAACCCCAGGCTCCCCAGTTAATACTTAATCCTGATAATCCTCTACCTCGACGGTAGTAAGCCAAAGCATCCATAAAGGCATTGGCAGCAGCATAGTTTCCTTGCCCTGGTGAACCAATTAAGGAAGCCATAGAAGAGAAACAGACGAAGAAATCTAATGGTAAATTTTGAGTTAATTGATGTAAATTCCAAGTCCCTCTTACCTTTGGTGCTATTACTTTGGCAAAATTCTCCCAACTCAGATGTTGCAGGGTTGCGTCATCAAGTATTCCTGCTGCATGAATGATACCTTTGATTATCGGTAAAGATGTTTGAATTTGTTCGATGATTTGGGCTACATCTTGTTCAACCGCAATATCTCCTAACAAAACCCTAACTTGAGCACCTGCTTGTTCTAATTTATCTATGATGTCTTGGGCTGTTGCCGATGGAGCACTACGCCCAGTTAACACAATATTTCTGACACCTTTTTCTACTAGCCATTGGGCTGTCTGTAACCCTAAAGCTCCAAGTCCTCCTGTAATTAAGTAAGTGGCATCAGATCCTAATAATAGTGGTTGCTCACATGTTTGGTAAGATTGCTGAACTAAACGAGCTACATAGGCTTGTTCTCCTCGTAAGGCTAGATGGTCTTCTTCTGGGTTATTTACTAGCAGTTGTAATAGCTTTTCTACTTCGTATTCTGGTATTTGTGGATCTAAATCTACTAACCCTCCCCAAAGCTGGGCATTTTCTAAAGATATTACTCTACCTAATCCCCACAAGGGTGAGGCAGCTACCGCTAGTTTCTCTTGGTGAGATAAGACTGGCTGAGCGCCCCTAGTGACTAGCCATATTTGGGGAACGCTGCTGGTTTTGAGCACAGTCTGTAGCAGGTGCAAAACGCTACCACATCCCCACTGTTGAGTTTTCTCTAAAGTGCCAATGGTTAAATATTCTGTAGCTGGAGCATCTAAACTCCACAAATGAATTACCTTTGACAAAGGCAGTTGACTGTCTTCCAGAATAGCTTTATATAGTTGTTCAAAGTCTTGAGGAATACTCGGATTGAGTTGGTATTTTCCTACTGCTGGTTGTTGATAGTTGTCTCCCCGATAAACTAGGCTGCATTCATGTCCTTGGTCTTGCAATTTTTGGGCTAATTGTTCTGCAACTCCGGTAGTATCGGCAAAAATCAACCAATGACTTGTTTTGAGCTTGGTTTGAAGTTGGGTTTGGGGTAAAGGTTGCCACTGCAGTTGATAGAACCAATCTTTAATTGTTACTGCTGCTAATTGCTGCTGATGTTGTTTAGCTAGTACTTCTAATATTTCAGGTAAAAGTTTCAGCTGTTCTGCGGAAAAGTTGGCTGCTTGTTCGAGTTGTTGTGTTAAAGCTTCTGTTTCTCCTTGAGAGAGCAGGTTAACGATCGCAGTATGATTATTTTCTGATATCCAAGAGCCATTCTTCTTGTGTCCGTTGGCTGTGGCTTCTACCCAATACCGTTCTCGTTGGAAGGGATATGTCGGTAATGCTAGCTTCTGACAAGAATAATCTTGCTCAAATCCTCGCCAATCTACTTTGGCTCCCTGTACATACAACTGTCCCAAACTAGAGAGCATCTGTTGCCATTCATTGTTCAAAAGCGAAGCATCCTCTGACTTCCCCCTTTCTAAGGGGGACGGGAGGGGGATTTTATTCGGGCGCA